>DASTVC010000922.1:0-11279 GCA_035759295.1 Longimicrobium sp.
GAGACGCGGATGAAGCCCTTCATCCGCGCCTCTCTTTTTCGTCCGCGCCTCCGCGTGATTCCCTGTCCGGTGGATCCAGGATAATACCGAATCTTCCAGTTTAGTGTGCAGGACCGAAAAGAATTGAACGCAGAGAGCGCAGAGTTCGAACGAGAGAACGCAGAGACAGCCTTTGGGTCCGTCCTCTGCGCTCTCTCGTTTCTTCTCTGCGCTCTCTGCGTTCATCCTCCAGTGCCGGACTGCATATGGAGTTCGCAGGACCGGGATTACCCTTCGTCGCCGAAATCCACCTTGAGCGGGCGCATCTGGCAGTGCTCGCCGCAGCCGAACTTGTAGCGGTTGCGCGCGAACCAGCGGTAGAAGCGGCTGAACAGGTCGCCGAAGCCGGGGATGCCGAACGTCCAGCCGAACACGCCGCCGAAGGGAAGGATCTTCAGCAGCTTTTCGATGGCCTCGCCCCCCTGCCACGTCTCCCCGCCGGGGCCGATGAGCTGCATCGCCTCTGCGTACACCGCCGACGGGATCCAGGGAAACCGGTCCAGCACCGACGTGTTCTGGAACGGGATCACCTCGATCTCGTCGTTCTTGTCCCACGCGTTCAGCAGCTTGACCAGGCGTCCGCACACCTTGCACTGGCCATCGTAGACCACCGTGTACGGCCGCCCCATCCCCACCGCGTCGGCCTCCACCCCGCCGAAGCGAAAGTGCACCACCGGGATGGTCACTTTACCTCCACGGCCACCTTGGGCGGCATCTCGAAGGTGCGCGTGACGGTGCACAGGCCTGCGGCGCGGGTGGCGGCGTTGCGGCGCTCGGCGGGGAGCGAGGGCCACAGCACGTCCACGTCCAGCTCGCCCACGCGGTGCGGCTCCTCGGCGAACTTCCAGCCGACTTCGATCGCCAGATCGTCGACCGGCAGCTTGGCGTGCGTGCCCCACGACGCCAGCACCGAGTAGGTACAGGTGGCCAGGCCGCTGGCCAGCATGTGGAACGGCGAATACTGCATCTCCGCGCTTTCCGCCTCGACCGACAGCGGCCCCGCCCCCCCGTCCAGCCGGATCCGTTCATCCGACAGCAGCGTGATCTTCACCGTCCCCCGTCCTTCGGCTGGTGGTCGCGCGCGTGGTCCGGCGAGCCCGCGTGCCCGGGCGTGTACGACGGCGGATCGCTGGCGGGGAACGACTCGTCCTCGGCCTCGTCCACCATGTCGTCGGGGTCGAGGTCCGGATGGTACTCGTCAGCGCCGTTGGGATCGCTCATGGAGTTCTTTTTGATCCGCGAAAGGCCGGGGTCTCAGCCCCGGATAAGGGACTCGGCGCCGTCGATCCACATCTCGGTGCCGGTCACGTGGTCCGATGCGTCGGAGGCCAGAAACAGCACCAGCCGTGCCACCTGCTCGGCGCTCCCGGGATGGCGCTCCAGCGGCTTGTCGGTATCCGGAAACTCAACCGGCGTCTGCACTTTCTCCAGGTCGCGGCGCTCGGTGTTGTCGTCGATGCTGGTCTCGATGGCGCCCGGGCAGATCACGTTCACCCGCACCCGGGAGGGCGCCAGCTCCAGCGCCGTCATCTTGGTGAACGCCACCTGCGCCGCCTTGCTGCACGAGTACGCCGTCGCGCCGGTGTTGCTGAAGACGCGGGTGCCGTTGATGGACGAGTTCACGATCACGGAGCCGCCGCGCTTCTTGAGGTGCGGCAGCGCGTACTTCACGGTCAGGAAGGTGCCCTTGAGGTTGATGGAGAGGGTGCGGTCCCACTCGTCGGGCTCCAGCTCCTCCAGCGGGGCCCACACCCCGTTGATCCCCGCGTTGGCGAACACGATGTCCAGCCGCCCCCACTTGTCGATCACTTCCTTGATGGCGGCCTGCATCTCGGCCGGGTCGGAAACGTCGGCGCAGACGGGCATCGCCTCGCCGTGCTCGGCGGCGATCAGGTCCACCACCGGGTCCAGGTTCTCGCGGTGCCGCCCCAGCACGGCGACCTTCGCTCCCTCGCGCGCGAACAGCAGCGCCGTGGCCCGCCCGATCCCCTCGCCGCCGCCCGTGATGAGCGCCACCCTGTCTGCCAGCTGCATGCGAATCTCCCTGCGCACCGCGATTCAGTCATCCTGAGCACCGGCTGCGCCGTCTGAGATTTCCGTGCCGCGTCCAGCCTTCTCTACGCGAGCTCGAACCGCTCCACCGCCTCGTATCGCACCGGCCCGCTGCCAAGGTGGCTGCGGAAGACGACGACCTCGCGCACCGGCATCCGCAGATCCAGCGGCGTCACGCCGGCGATGGCGCGGGTCACGTCGCGCGGCGGCTGGATGCGGCTGAGGGTGAGGTGGGGCGTGAACGGCTTCTCCTCGGGCGGGAACGCCGCCGCGCGCGCCGCATCTTCCGCGATCCGCGCGAGCGACTTCATCCGCTCCACCCCGTCCGTCAGCCCGATCCACAGCACCCGCGCGCTCCGCGGGCGCGAGAACGCCCCCAGCCCGCCGAAGCCGATCTCGAACGCCGGCCCCGTTTCCGCCGTGCGCAGGTGGCGGACGATGGTGGCGAGCTGATCCGCGCGCGTCGCGCCGAGAAAGCGCAGCGTAAGGTGCCAGTTGGCCGCGGGCACCGTCCGCCCCGGAATCCCATCCGGCATCGACCGCCGCAGGTGCTGGTCCATCACCCGCCGCGCCTCCTCCGTCAGCGCCACGCCGATGAACAGCCGCCCGACAAGCTCAGGATTTGTCTGCATCGAAAGCCGTTGTCGAAAGGCTCCGGGCGTGCACCGACACCTCCGCCCGCGCCCACACCGTACAATCCGCGAAGGCGGATTTCGTGTAGTTGTTGCAGCGAATTTATTCGCCCTTCCAGTCCTTCCGCGATGGTGATGCCAGGGCGGATCATGGATGATGAACGGCGCGGAGGCGCTCCGCTGGCTGCACCGGCGGAGCGCCGATAATTTCAGGGCACACGCACCGTTCACCGCCACACCCCGATCTGCCGATGGTCGCCATGCGCCGAATCGTTGCCGCCAGCCTGCTCGCGCTGTCCGCCTGCGGACCCGTGGCGGCTCCTTCCAGCGGACCCGCCGCGGAGCCGGATCTCTCCTCGACGCCGGAGACCACCACGCAGATCATCGGCTCGGGCGACGGCTTTCACGTGAGCACCGCCAGCGCGTCGCGCACCGTGACGCACGAGGTCGCGGCGCCGGTGGACCGCGTGTGGCAGGTGCTTCCCGAGGTGTATCGCGAGCTGGGGATCACGGCCAGCGCGGACGCCGCCGCGCGCACCGTCGCCAGCCCGTCGGCCAACTACACCCGGCGGATGTTCGGCGAGCCGGCCACGCGCTTTTTCGACTGCGGGCGCGGCCAGTTCGGCACCGAGATGGCGTCGACGCACACCATCTCGCTCACCCTGCGCACCACGGTGCAGCCCGGCGCAACGCCGGAATCCGCGCGGCTGGAAACCGTGGCGAACGCGTACGCCCGCAACAACGACGGCGCCAACTCCACCATGGCCCAGTGCCAGAGCAAGGGCCTGCTGGAAGGGCTGATCGCCCTGCGAGTCCGGGAGAAGCTGGCCGCCGCCACGCCCCCCGGCCGCTGAGCGGATCGGATTCGGATTCGAACCCTGGATTCCGCGTACACATCCAGACTGTCATTTCGAAGGAGCGCCGCGCGGAACCCAATTTTGCGACAAACCCGGCGCGCGACTGAGAAATCTACTCTCCGCCTGCTGGTGGCCCGTCCATCGCCCGAACCCGGCCCTGTAAGCCTTTCGTGCCGCCGCAGGTGTGGAGCGGGCTGCCGCGTCTGTCCTCGCGCGAACCGAGAGTAGATTCCTCGGCCCTGCACCCTGTCCCGCGAGGAGCAGAGGACAGTGTGGCCGGGCCTCGGAATGACACCGCACCGTTGCATTCACAGGGTACGCGAAGCGTCGGATGAGCCGGGAGCCACCGCGATCTGTCCGGGCCCGGCATGAGCGGCGGACCGCGTCGGGCGGTCCGCCGATTTTTGTTGGTGGATGCCGTGCGCGGCGAGTATAGATTGGGATCATCCGCACCCGTCATCCCCTTCACTCCCGCCCGCGCGCATGAACGGCAGCATCACCCTTCCCACCTGGCAGTTCGTTACGCTGGTGCTGCTGGCCATCCTGTGCCTGCTGGACCGGCTGATGGTGCCCAGCGCGCGCTGGTTCATCCGCCAGCGGACGCTGCGCGTGCTGGAAGAGGTGAACCGCAAGCTGCCCATCGAGATCCAGCCGTTCCGCATGGCGCGGCGGCAGGTGCTGGTAGACCGGCTGATGAGCGACCCGCGCGTGGTGCAGTCGGTGGCCGAGCACGCCACCGAGCACCAGGTGCCGCTGGACGTGGCCACCGCACGCGCCGAGCGCTACGCCCGCGAGATCGTCCCCGCGTTCAACGCGTACCTGTACTTTCGGCTGGGATACGCGCTGGCGCGGCGGGTGGCGCGGCTGCTGTACCGCGTGCGCCTGGGGTGGAGCGACGAGGAGGGGCTGGCGGCCATCCAGCGCGGCAGCACGGTGGTGTTCGTGATGAACCACCGCAGCAACATGGACTACGTGCTGGTGGGCTACCTGGCCGCGCGCCGCGCCGCGCTGAGCTACGCGGTGGGCGAATGGGCGCGCATCTGGCCGCTGCAGCAGCTCATCCGCAGTATGGGCGCGTACTTCATCCGCCGCCGCAGCAACGACGAGCTGTACCGCCGCGTGCTGGAGCGCTACGTGGCCATGGCCACCGCCGCCGGCGTCACCCAGGCCGTGTATCCGGAGGGCGGCCTGACCAAGGACGGGGCGCTGCGGCCGCCCAAGCTGGGGCTGCTGGACTACATGCTGCGCGGCTTCGACCCGGCGGGGGAGCGCGACCTGGTCTTCGTCCCGGTCGGCATCAACTACGACCGCACGCTGGAAGACCGCACGCTGCTGCTGGATGCCGGGCACGGCGCAAAGCCCAGGGGCGGGGCGGTGCGCGCGCTGGGCAACACGGTCCGCTTCGTGGGCCGCAACCTGGTGCTGATGGCGCGCAGCCGCTGGCACCGCTTTGGCTACGCGTGCGTCAACTTCGGCACGCCGGTGTCCATGCGGGCGTGGTGCGCGGAGCAGGGCGTGGACTTTCGCCGGCTGGGCCGCGACGACCGGCAGGAGGCCGTGGCCGAGCTGGGCACCTCGCTGATGTCCGCCGTGGGCCGCGTGATCCCCGTGCTCCCCGTCTCGCTGGTGGCTACGATCTTCGTGCGCGATCCGCGGGCGCAGCGCAGCGAGCTGGAGATCAAGGCGCGCGTAGCGGAGCTGGTGGACGAGGTGGAGGCCTGCGGCGGCCGCGTGTACGTGCCGCGCCGCGACATGGACTACGCCGTAACCGTGGGCCTGCGAATGCTCACCATGCGCCACCTGGTGCTGGAGGCCGACGGCCTGTTCACCGCCAACCCGCGCGAGCTCCCCGTGCTGTGCTACTACGCCAACTCCATCGCCCACCTGGTCCCCGCCGAAGCTCCGCTGGCCGTGGCCGTGTAGGCCCCCTCAACAGATCTCGGGTAGGCATCCGGAAATAGAGGACCGATAAAGCGGACGGTGTCATTCCGAGCGAGGCGCACACGCCGTCCCTTCCAGTCGCCCCCTTGCCTGCGCGCCGACCGAAGAATCTCTACGATGGGCGCGCGATCCCGTCGGCTCTACGTCGGCCTCAGGCGCCATCTGCATCACTGTTCGTCGCTCCAAATACGCCTCCCCGCTCTCTCGTGGCACTGTAGTGGTGCGCCTTGTGGCTGCCACGACCGCACCAGAACGGTGCACCGTGCACCGCTTCGTTTCGGCCTCCGCGGGGCATCGCTTTGTAAAAATCGTTGCGCTGCCTTGCTTTACGGCCGCTGTCGAACACGGTTCGGTTTGGCGCACTGCTTGCCTTACCCATCGCCATCACATCCGAACGGACGTTCATCCCGCAGGCGAGTCCCCCCGAGGTCTCTCCCACCCGGACGGTCGTTCTCTTCTCATTCCACGTAGCAGGGAGCACACTCGATGTACCGTTTCCGTACTGCCGCTGCGGCCGCGCTGACCCTTGCGGTCGCCGCCTGCTCCGATGCCCCGGCCGGCCCCGAGGCGAACCTGGCCCCCCTTGCGCTGGCGGAGAGCCAGGACGCCGTGGTGCCGGGTGAGGTGCTTGTGAAGATGAAGGAAGGCTACGACTTCAGCGCGCTGGTGGGCACCCGTCCGGGCCTGAGCTTCAACCGCTCCGGGTACAAGGCCGAGTTCGCCGTGATGGGCGTGGCGCGCGGCCAGGAGCGTGCCGAGGCGGCCCGCCTTTCCGCCGATCCGCGCGTGGAGTATGCCGAGCCCAACTACCTGCGGCAGATCACGGCCATCGACCCCCGTCTGTGGGCGTACTTCAACCCGGGCGGGCTGCGGGCGTCGTTCAACGACGGGACCGGCTTCCTGCCCACCACCTACAGCTCGCTGGCTGACGCGGACGAAGACGCCATCGAGGGGATCGGCTCCGGCGGCAGCGCGGTGGTCATCGGCAGCATCGACACGGGCGTTGACATGGATCACCCCGAGTTCACCGGCCGCCTGATCGCCGGCAAGGACTGGGTGAACAACGATGCCAACCCCGAGGACGACCAGGGCCACGGCACGCACACCACCGGCACCATGGCCGGCACCACCGTCGGCGTGGCCGGCGTGACGGGCGCCGCGAGCAACGTGCGCGTCTACGTCCAGAAGGTCTGCAGCGCCGCGGGCTGCGCCACTTCGGCCATCGTGAACGCCATCCGCGCCGCGGCCGACTACCCGGGCATGGTCGCGATGAACCTGTCGCTGGGCGGCACCATCGAGAGCAAGGCCGAGAAGGACGCCATTGCCTACGCCACCGGCAAGAACGTGCTGGTGATCGCCGCCGCCGGCAACAGCGGCACCAGCAAGGTGGGCTGCCCCGCCTGCGACGTGAACGCCATCTCGGTGTCGGCCACCAGCTGGCGCGACGCGCTCGCCTACTACTCGCAGTACGGCAGCGGGCTGGACATCGCGGCGGCGGGCGGCGAGCTGTACAGCAACACCACGGAAGAGATGGGCATCTACAGCGCCTACATGGGCGACACCTACGCCTACCTGCAGGGCACCTCGATGGCCACGCCGCAGGTGACGGGCGCGGCGGGCGTGGTGGCCAGCAAGACGGGCCTGCGCGGCGCGGCGCTGCGCACCCGCCTGCTGAGCACGGCCGACGACATCGGCACCGCCGGCGTCGACACCAAGTTCGGCAACGGCCGCCTGAACGTGTACCGCGCGATCACCGGCACCACGCTGGGTGGCGGGCTGTAATCTCCACGCAGCTTCCGGTCTGAGGGTTCGGGGCCCCGCCACCACGGCGGGGCCCCGATTCGTTTGGGGAGTGCGGAAGTGCGGAAGTGCGGAAGTGCGTGAGTGCGTGAGTGCGTGAGTGCGTGATCCCGCCGTTCCACTCGCACTTTCGCACCTTCGTGCTTTTCGCGGCCGGATAAAACCTTCTCGGGGCAGGGTGCGACCCTTATGGAACAATATGGGGAGGCGGAGGGACAGGTTTCGTCTCTACACCTCCTGGCTTTCCCGGCGGGCGTGTGATGTAAGTCCAATCCAGCATACGGCTTGTGCCGTGCTCTGCCGACCGGGGTCGGGGATGGCAGGCCGCGTGCGTTCCGGTTCGGTGAGCTCGGTGACGGTTCACCTGTCTCCCCCCAGGGATTGCCATGATGTGGTCACGCGCCCTTCCCCGTCTCGCCCTGGTGGCCGCGGCCGCCGTTGTCCCGTCCGCCGGATGGGCGCAGGAACTGACGCCCCGCGAGATCGCGGCGGCCGCGCAGCATGCGACGGTGCAGATCCGCGCCCTGAACGCGCGCGGCCGCGTCGATGGCGCCGGCAGCGGGTTTTTCGTGAGCCCGGACGGCGTAATTGTCACCAACTTCCACGTGATCGAAGACGCCCACGCGCTGCAGGTGGAGACGTTCGACGGGGAGGTATACGACAGCGTCTACTTCGTGACCGCCGATCCGCGGCGCGACGTGGCGGTCCTCAGGATCCCCGTGCAGGGCGCCACGAACCTGCGCCTGAGCAGCGACACCGCGGCCGTGATGGGTGCGGAGGTCTACACCATGGGAAACCCGCTGGGGCAGACGAGCACCTTCAGCGACGGCCTGGTGAGCGCCAGCCGAACCGTGGAGGGCGTGTCGATGATCCAGATCTCCGCGCCCATCTCGTCCGGCTCGTCCGGAGGCCCCGTGATGGATACGCGCGGCGAGGTGATCGGTGTCGCGACCATGGTGCTGTCGGGCGGGCAGAACCTGAACTACGCCGTCCCCGTGTGGTACGTCCTGCCGCTGCTGGAGACGGGAGACGCGCCCCAGCGCTTCGCCCGGTCGCGGCTGCCGCGCGCGTCCGGCGGCCTGGCCTCCGTGGGGGAACGCCGCTCCGTGGCCGGGGGATCGTCGCGGCGGCGCTCAGGGGCGGAACGGGACGAGTGGGAAGACCAGGTGATCGGCTTTCTGGACGATGGCGAGCAGGTGCTGGAGCGCGAGGGCTTCAGCCGCTCGCACGGATACGAGACCGGCACGATCAACCGCGGCGCGTCCCGGACGGTGCGCATCCGCCTGACGGCGGGCGTTACGTACACGCTGCTGGGCGCGTGCGATACGGACTGCGACAACGTGGCCCTCAAGATCTTTGGCCCCGGCGGCAGGCTGCTGGACAGCGACGTGGAAGACGACGATTTCCCGGTGCTCCTCGTAACCCCGGCCGCGAGCGGCGAGTACTCGGTCTGGATCACGATGACCAGCTGTGAGACGCCCTACTGCTACTACTCGCTGGGCGTGTACGCCAGGCAGTAGCACGCGGAGGGCGCGGGCGCTGAGATTGGATCGTCGTCGAAAAGCATCACGCTGGCGCCCGAGGGGCCCCCTCTCCCCCGGCCCCTATTCCCCCGCTGCGCGGGAGAAAGGGGAGAATTCGATAGCGCTTCGGCAGGCTGTTTTCACGTCGGCCTTACCGAAGCGCGCCGGGCGTTCGGCTCACGTCACCTCTCTCCCCCGCTGTTTGCGGGGGAGAGGCCGGGAGAGGGGGCCACTCGCGGGCGCCAGCTCGAAAGGGTTCGAATCACCCCAAACCCTGCCCCACACCCAACCTCCCCCAGGGTTTTTTTGGGGAGGTGGGCCGGTGGTGCCGGCCCGGAGGGGGCGCCGCGGACGCAGCCCGGTCCTGTTCGAAGCGCCCCTCCCCCTCGTTGGATCAGTGACCGTGCGGCTCTTCCGCCGGCTCGTCCCACGCATCCTCCCGCCGATCCCCCTCGCGCACCGCCAGCCGCCGCGACGACTGGACCAGGCGCACGAACGCGGCGCGGTCGCCGTGCTCGTCGCGGCCCAAGGCGCCGCGGGCCAGCTCCGCCACGTCGTCGTACGAAGCGCGGCCGGCGTGCTGGGAGCCGCGCAGCAGCATGCCCCACTGCGCCACGGCCGCGGCAAAGCGCAGGTCATCGCTGGCGGCGTCCAGTGAGCGGCCGGCGTCGCGGACGGCGTGCTCGATCAGCCGGCTCTCGCCACCCTCGGGCTCCTTGTAGCGCAGTTTGACGGTCATCAGCTCGCCGGACGCCTCGGCGCCGGCGCGAGCGCGGCGGTCCTGGTAGCGCAGCGGGTCCACCCGCGGCCGATCTCCACTTCCGCCGCCCGCCGGCACCACCTCGTACAGCGCGGTAACGGTGTGGCCGGCGCCCAGCTCGCCGGCGTCCTTGCGGTCGTCGTTGAAGTCTTCGGCCGCCATCACCCGGTTCTCGTACCCGATCAGCCGGTACGATTCCACCGCCGCGGGGTTGAACTCCACCTGCACCTTTACGTCCTTCGCGATGGTGAACAGGGTCCCGCCCATCTCCCGCACCAGCACCTTCTCCGCCTCGTCCTGGCCATCCACGTACGCGTAGTTGCCGTTGCCGTGGTCCGCCAGCGCCTCCATCCGCGCGTCGGCCAAATTCCCTGAGCCGAACCCCAGGACGGTGAGCGAGATGCCGTCCTCGCGCTCCTCCTCGATCAGCCGCACCAGCTCGCCCTCGCTGCTCACGCCCACGTTGAAGTCGCCGTCCGTGGCCAGGATGACGCGGTTGTTGCCGCCGCGGATATAGGCGTCGCGCGCCAGCCGGTACGCCAGCCGGATCCCCTCGCCGCCGGCCGTGCTGCCGCCCGCCTGCAGCTGGTCGAGCGCGTCCAGGATCTCGCGGCGGTCCGACGTGGGCTCCAGCACCACCCCCGCCGCGCCGGCGTAGACCACGATCCCCACGCGGTCGCGGTCGCGCAGCTCGTCCACCAGCCGCGCCAGGGAGGCCTTCACCAGCTCCAGGTCGGGCTCCATCGACCCGGAGACGTCCACCAGGAACACCAGGTTGCTGGGCGGCATGTCGCGCACGTCCATCCGCCGCCCCTGGATGCCGATGCGCACCAGCCGGTGCCCCGGGTTCCACGGCGCGTCGGCCACCTCGGTGCGCACGGCGAACGGCTCGCGGCCGGTGGGATCGGGATCGTCGTACTCGAAGTAGTTCACCAGCTCCTCGATGCGCACGGCGTCGGCGGGCGGCATCTGCCCCTGCTCCAGAAAGCGGCGCACGTTGGCGTACGAAGCGCGGTCCACGTCGATCGCAAAGGTGCTGAGCGGCGTGGTGCGCGCGTCGAGAAAGCCGTTCTCCGCGATGTGGTCGTACTCCTCGGTGTTTGGCTCCTGCGCCGGAGCGAAGCTGACGGTGTCGTAGGTCGATGACTGGGCTGTGGTATCTTCCATCGCGCCGTCGCTGCCGCCGGACGCGCATGCGGTGGCGAGGGGGAGCAGGGCGAGCGCGGCGAGGAGAATCGTATGGCGTGGGATCATGGTGACCTCCCGGATGGGTGACGCGATGCGGCGCCGGAAGACGTCCGGCCCCGGCGCGTCTCCGGTAAGGCATTGCGCATTCCGGGGAACATCCGTTGTGAAGGGTCGATGCAAATCGATGTGGTATGGGCGATTGGGGCGGATGATGCGAATCGTCGACGGTTTTCGCGATACGTGTCCGGACGCGTTCAATGAACGTCCGCCGCGTTCAGTGGACGGAAAAAGATGGGTGTCACACGGAGGACACGGAGGGCGCGGAGGAAAAGAAAGAGGACGCGGATGATGGCCTCATCCGCGTCCTCGGTCCGCTTCTCCGGAAATCGAATTCCGGGAAAGGAACATCGAGGGTACAGGGGGACAGAGAACAGCCAGAGGACAGAGGACAACAATCAGTTTTCTTCTGTTCCTCTGGCTTTTGTCT
>DASTVC010000923.1:0-14734 GCA_035759295.1 Longimicrobium sp.
GGACGTACCGCGCGGGCTGATCGGCTACTTCATCAACGCCAGCGTCTTCAACCAGTTCCAGTTCATCCAGGGCCAGTGGGCGCTCACCGACACCTTCGTAAAGTCGGCCAAGGCGCCGGGCGGCCAGCCTCCGGGGAACGCCGTCAACAACATCAGCGGCGAGGACGTATTTCTCGGTGTGAACGATCCGTCCAGCAGCTCGTTCACGCTGCCGGAGGAGCCGTTGAACCAGACCGTCACCGGCTTTGGGCGGATGATCAACACGCGCGGCGGCGCCTACGTGTTCTTCCCCAGCATCACGGGCCTGAACTACCTCGCCACCCTTCCCACCTCGCCGGCTCCTTCATGATCGTCGTTCGGATTGATACGGCTGGATAATGGAAGTGACGACAATGACGAGCGGCGCCGATCCCTGGATCGGCGCCGTTCTCGTTCATCGCCGCGCACGCGGCTTGCGGGCGGTGGTGCCGGAAACCAGCTTGCGGCAAAGCGCAGCACATCCGCCACACGTCGATCCCGATCCAGCACCCCGTGCTCCTGTCCAGCCGCTTCCTGCGCGCGGCGGTCGCCGCCTGCGCGCTGCCCCTTGCCGGGGCCTGCGCGCACGTCCGCACCTCCACCGGCCCCTCCACCGGCCCCGGGGCCGAGCCGGCGACCACGCTGGAGCCGCGGACGTGGACCGCGGAATCGGCCGTGGGCGAAGCCGTGGCCTGGCTCCGCGACGGGTGCGAGCGGCCGGAGGAGGGGCGGGCGGCCTGCGTGGAGCGCGGGCTGGTGGCGCTGCTGCCACAGGCCGGCGTGGGCTGGACCATGGCGGTGCTGGACAGCTTCGCGGCGGTGGATCCGCGGGTGCGCGCCGATGGCCACGCCCTGGCGCACGGGCTGGGGATGGCCGCGTACAGCTCGCCATCCACGCTGGCGGCCACCTTCGCCGCCTGCCCCGTGACGCAGATGTCGGGGTGCCAGCATGGCGTCATCCAGGGATGGTTCATGGAGCTGGCGGGGCAGGGGCGCGAACCCGGGACCACGGAGCTGGATGCGCTCTGCGCTCCGCACCGGGCCGTTCCCCTGACCTGGTACCAATGCGCGCACGGCATGGGGCACGGCCTGATGGCGGCGTACGAGAACCACCTTCCCGCCGCGCTGGCGGGGTGCGACCGGGCCGGCGACCCCGACGTCCGGCGCATCTGCTACGGCGGCGCGTTCATGGAGAACATCGTCCACGCCACGCATCCCCACCACTCCACCGCGGGCCACGCCCGGACGCAGGGTGGCCACGCCGGCCACGGGGCGGCGGATGTCCACGCCGGGCACGGCGCGGAGCGTGGCGCGTGGACGCCGCTGGACCCCGCGGACCCGCAGTACCCGTGCAATGCGGTGGACGCCCGCTACGGCGATGCGTGCTACGACCTGCAGCCTTCGGCTGTCATGTTCTTTACCGGCGGGGACGTCGCCCGTACGGCGCAGGCGTGCAAGGGCGCGCCGCACGCGTTCGTAGCCACCTGCTTCATGAGCCTGGGGCGCGAGGTGACTTCCTGGGCGGGCCAGGACCACGCCCGCACGCTGGACGGGTGCCGCGCGGTGGGCGATGCGGAGAATGGGCGCGCCCGCGTGTGGTGCGAGGTGGGCGCGCTGAGAACGCTGATGGGCCAGGCCGCCGATCCGCAGGAGGGCATCCGCTTCTGCCGGGTGGTGCAGGGCACGGACGCCAAGCGCGAGTGCTATCGCGTGGTTGGCGAGCTGGTTTCCATGGTGGCGCAGGGCACCCGGGCGCGCGGGGAGCAGTGCCGGACCGCCGAGCCGGAGTTCGTCGCCACCTGCCGCCGCGGCGCGGGGATCGACCCGTCCCCCGGTCCGGACCCGGAGTAGCGCGGCGGCACGGTTGCGTGCGCGGGCGTCCGGACCCCAGCTTTGCAGCCGCCCTTCCGGCAACACGTCCATTCACAGCTCGAGCTTCTGTCCCATGACGGCTCTTCCCCGACGATTTCTTCGCGCCGCGCTGGTCCCCTGCGCGCTGCTGGTTTCCGCCTGCGCGCCCGGCCGTACCGCCTCCGCCGGAGCCGCGCCGGAGCGGGCGACTACGCTGGAGCCGCGCGCGTGGACGGCCCAGTCGCCCGCGTCCGAGATCGCCGCGTGGGTGCAGGCGGGGTGCAGGCGCGCGGCGGGGGGCGCGGACCCCTGCGTGGAGCGCGCGCTCACCGCGCTGCTGGACCAGGCGGGCGTCGCCAAGAGCATGGAGGTGCTCGACACCCTGGCGCTGCGCGACGGCGGCGTGCGGAATGATGCGCACGCGCTGGCGCACGGGCTGGGCATCTACGCCTACCGCGGGTCGGAGACGCTGGCGGCCACCTTCAGCGCCTGCCCCAACTCGCAGATGTCGGGGTGCTATCACGGCGTCATCCAGGGCTACTTCCTGGATCTGGGCCGGCGCGGGCAGCCCGTCGGCGCGGCGGAGATGGATGCGCTGTGCGCGCCGCACGCATCGCAGCAGTTCATCTGGTTCCAGTGCGCGCACGGGCTGGGGCACGGGCTCATGGCGCTGCACCAGAACCACCTGCCCACGGCGCTGGCCTCGTGCGACCTGGTGACGAGCGTGTTCGTGAGGGAAAGCTGCTACGGCGGCGCCTTCATGGAAAACGCCATGCAGGCGCAGCACCCGCATCACACCGCGGCGGGCCACGCGGAGACGCAGGAGGGTGTCGGGTCGCACGCCGCGGCGGACGAGCACGCGGGGCACGGCGGAGCGGGGGAGGATGCCCACGCGGGGCACGGCGCCGGCGCCATGGCGCACGGCGAGTGGCGCGCGCTGGACCCGGCCGACCTGCTGTATCCGTGCAACGCCGTGGAGACGAAGTACCAGGACGCGTGCTACGGCTTTCAGCCGTCGCCCATCATGTTCTTCAACAACGGCGACATCGAGGCCACGGCGCGCGAGTGCGACCGCGTCCCCGAGGCCTTCCGCATCACCTGCTTCAGCAGCCTTGGCCGCGAGATCACCGCCTGGGCCGCCCAGGAGCATTCCCGCACGCTGGCGTTGTGCGGGCGCGTAGGCGACGCGGGAGGCGGGCGGGGCAGGGTGTGGTGCGAAGGCGGCGCCGTGGCCACGCTGATGAACCAGTCCGCCGACCCGCAGGATGGCGTCCGCTTCTGCCGCGCCGTCCAGGGCGTGGAGGGAAAGCGCACCTGCTACAACCGCGTCGGCTCGTTCGTGGTGACGATTTTTGCGGACCGGGAGGAGCGCGCCCGCCACTGCGCCGCCGCCGAGCCCGAGTTCATCGCCATCTGCCGCCGCGCCGCCGAGGTCGATCCCCCCACCCACCAGGCCGGCCCGTAGCCACACGTGGAGGAGAGTACGTGGGATGGGAGCCGGCGGATGGGATTCCGCCGGCTCCTTCGTATTCGCAATGTCATTTCGAAGGAGGCGCCGCGCTGAAGCGTCTTCTACTCAATCCCCTGGCGCCGACTGAGAAATCTACCGTCGGATCCTCGTAATCTTTCGTCGAACCCCAAACTGTCGGAGGCGGGTTTTGCGCGCCGCTTCGTCGGATGCCGGATTCGGACGGTGGATATGGACGGGCCGGCCCGGACGTGGCCGTCGCGAGCGGGTGAAGCCCCGCCTGGCTAGCTTTGCGAGCCTTGGGCGGGGCTTATGGCCCTTCTAGCCGCGGGCTTCAGCCCGTGGTGCGCGGGGTGCCCGCACGGGACGCGCCGTTGCGGACGCCCGCACCGGGAGCCAATTTTGCGTCGCCGGGCCGTTTGCCCCGGCCCGAATTCCAATCATCCAGGCGACGATGAAGTTCTCTCTGCCCCGACGCTTTCCGTGCGCAGCCCTCGCCGTGTGCGCCGCGCTCCTCACCGCGTGCACGCCGTCCGCGCGCACGGGCGGCCCCGCGCCGGACGCCGGCAGCACCCCCGATACCCGCGCGTGGACCGCCGAGTCGCCCGCGAACGAGATCTCCCGGTGGGTGCGGCGGGAGTGCGGCAGCCGCTTTCGCAACAAGCAGGCGTGCGTGGAGCGCACCCTGGTCGCGCTCATCGACCAGACGGGGATCGGCCGCACCATGGAGGTGCTGGACAGCCTGGTGATCGTGGACGGCGACGTGCGCGCCAACGCCCACGCGCTGGCGCACGGCCTGGGCATCGCCGCGTATCGCACCCCGGAGACCATGGCCGCCACCTTCGCCGCCTGCCCCCCCACGCAGATGTCGGGGTGCTACCACGGCGTCGTGCAGGGCTACTTCCTCTCGCTGGCGCGCCAGGGCCGCCTTCCCGGCACCGCCGAGCTGGACGTGATGTGCGAGCCGCACCGGGGCACCACCTTCCTGTTCTTCCAGTGCGCGCACGGCATGGGGCACGGGTTGATGGCGGTGCACGACAACCACGTCCCCATGTCGCTGGATGCCTGCGACCTGGCCACGGACAACTTCATCCGCACGTCCTGCTACGGCGGCGTGTTCATGGAGAACGTGGTGCGCGTCACCCATCCGCACCACACCGCCGAGGGCCACGCCGGCACGCAGGCGCATGATGGGCACGATGCACAGCCGGCTGATCCGCACGCCGCGCACGGCGCAGCTTCAGCCGCGGGGCACGACGAGCACGCGGGCCACGCCGCCGGCCAGCAGGCGCAGGCGATGCAGCACGCGCCGTGGCAGCCGCTTAACCGCAACGACCCGCTGTATCCGTGCAACGCCGTCGCCCCGAAGTACCAGGACGCGTGCTACATGATGCAGACGTCCGCCATCCTGTACTTCAACGGCAGCGACGTGGCGGCGACGGGCCGTGCCTGCGAGAGCGCGCCGGCCGCGATGGTGTCGGTCTGCTTCGGCAGCCTGGGGCGCGACATTACCGCACTGGCCGCGCAGAACCACGCGCGCTCGCTGGAGCTGTGCGGGCGCACCGCGGGGCAGGCGGGCGGCCGCGGCCAGCTGTGGTGCACGCTGGGCGTGGTGCAGAACCTGGTGAACGTGGCCGCCAATCCGGACGAGGGCCTGCGCTTCTGCCGCATCGTCACCGGGGGGGACGCCAAGAGCCAGTGCTACCGCGCCGTGGGGGAGATGATCAGCACCCTGGTGAACGGCCCCGCCCAGCGCAGCCAGTCGTGCCAGGCCGCCGAGCCCGAGTACGTCGCCATCTGCCGAACCGGTGCCGGCGTAGAGACCTCCGCCGGCAGCGAGGAGTAGGATCGCGGTACGGATCAGGCCTCTCGCTGTCGGCGACGCGCAGTCCCGGGATTGCCGCGCGTCGCCCCCGGGCGGGGCATGGGCGCGCACTGGGCTTGGCCCGAACCCCGGCGCCGCCAATCCGCGAAGGCGGATTTCGTGTCGTTGTTGCCGCGAATTTATTCGCCCTTACCGGCCGAACCCCGTGTGATCTGCGGCATTCGCGACCGCGTGCGACACACGAAGGAGCCGGCGGATGCGCATCCCCCGGCTCTTTCCGTCCTGATCCAGCGCCTGGCGCGTTCTTCCCGGACTTGTGCCCTCCGCGCCGCCGATACACGTTTGCAAAACGGCGCTCCCCCGCACATCCGCCCCATCTTCCGATCCCCATGCATCTCCGAACTGTCGTCCGCGTGACGGCCGCCTGCCTGGCGCTGGCCGCGTGCGATTCGGCCACCGGCAGCAGGCCGCTGGAAGGCACCTACACCCTGCGGACCGTGGGCGGCCGTCCCGTCCCCGCCACCGTGGACTCCGTGGTCTGGGCGGACGGAGTGACGTACACCCTGGACGTTCTGGCGGGGAGCTCGGTGGAGATCCTGAGCGTGGACAGCGCGCGGTACACCATTTCCGAGCGCACCATGACGCACTTTCCGTCGGGCAACTTCGCCATCGATGCGAGCTGCATTACGGTGGTTTTGCAGTACCACAGACGGGATGACGGGCTGTTCCTGATGATCGGCCCGGCACAGTGGGGAAAGATGGGACGCCTGCGGCTGGAAATGTTGAAGATCAGGGACGAGTCGCTGGTGCTCGATACCCAGAACAGCTCCGGCGTCCCGATGCGGCTGGAGTACGCGGCATCCGCCCAGCCCGTGCGCTGTGCGGACGCCAACCCGTAAGGCTCCCCTTGTAATGGTCTCGCCGCGGGAGGTGGCGCTCCCGCTGCAATTTGCCCACCCGGGCTGGGTGAAAAGAGCCGGCTGATGCGCATCCGCCGGCTCTCTTCGCTTGCGCTTAAACCCGCCGTTGACTTCCTGAGGGAGCGCCGCGCGGAACCCGCAGCAGCACAGATGCTTGCGCGCGACCGACGGATCTCCTCTCCGCCGCTGCGGGGCCAGCCCTCGGGCGTCGGAGCCAGCCCCACGGTTGTGCCGGCGAGATCCTTCGGTCGCCGCCAGAGGATCGTGCAGGCGGAAGGACCTGGGCGGCGGCTCCCTCAGGAAGTCAACGGCGGGGAGAGTGTCGAAGAACGACGGCGACAAATCCACTTCCGCACCTCCGCATGAGACGGGGGAGCCGTGGAGAAATGCACTGGATCGTGCAAACTTTGCCGACTCTGCACCAGTATCAGCGGTCCCTCCATCGCCTGTTCCGCGCAGAAATGGCGCCGTTGCTGGAGATGTGCGGGACGGCGCATGCGGCACGGGATTGGCGGCGTTTGGCCGGCTATTCAACCGTTTTTCCGCGATTCACCTTGCCATTCGCTGGGGCGCAGCTTACACTTGGGCTACGCCGGGCCCGCCATGCAGCCGATTTTTTCGAGCGCGCCCGATCCCCCCAGCGAAATTCCGGTGAATCCCACGCCCGCACGCAACCGCCTTCGGGGTACCGTGAGAACAACCGCATCCGTCATCGCCGCCGCCGCGCTGCTTTCGGCCGCGCCGCTCGCCGCGCAGGACGAGCCCGCGCAGCCGCAGCAGGTCCACGTGGTGCGCCCCGGCGAGACGCTGTGGGACATTGCCCGCGCCTGCCTGGCCGACCCGTTCATGTGGCCGGAGATCTTCCGGCTCAACACCAACACCGTCGAAGACCCGGCCCTCATCTATCCCTCCGAGCGCCTGGTGCTTCCCGCCTGCGCCGGACAGGCCGTCGAGGGCCCGTACTTCGGGCCGGCGCAGCCGGGGCCGCAGGGGCCCACGCTGCGGTTGGGCGTTACGGTGGAGCAGCCCGCCGTGCTGCAGGGCGACTTCTACCGCGCCGCCTTCGTGGCGCAGCCGCGCGAGGTGCCGCTGGTGGGCCGGCTGCGCGAGCCGGAGTACCAGTCGGTCATCGACACCCGCGTGCCGCCGCAGCTGAACCTCTACGACCGCGTGTTCGTGAGCGTCGACACCGGGCGCGTGGCCGTGGGCGACCGGCTGCACTTCCTGCGCGAAGGGCGTGAGCTTCGCCGCGGGGGGCGCCGCATGTACCTGCCCACCGGCGTGGGCACCGTGGCGGCGCTGGACGACGGCACGGCCACGGTGGTGATCGTGGGGATGTTCGACCAGGTGCGGCTGGGCGACGCGGCCATCCTGCAGGAGGAGTTCCCCATCCGCACCATGGCCCGCCCCGCCGCCGTCGACGCCGACCTGCAGGGCCGCGTCCTCGCCTTCCGCGACGACACCCCGCTTCAGCGCACCGAGTCCATCCTGTTCCTGGACATCGGCCGCAGCGCGGGCGTGGGCGTGGGCGACGAGTTCGAGGTGTACGACCCCTCCAGCGCGCGCCGCTGGGGCACGCGCCCCGAGATCGCCATCGGGCGCGGGCAGGTGGTCAAGGTCACCGAGGGCACGGCCTCCGTGCGGGTGACGGAGCTGGAGCAGCCGCGCATTGCCGTGGGGCTGCCGGTGCGCCGCGTGGCGCGGATGCCGTGACGAAGCTGGCACTGGCGGGCAGGCCCGGCGGTGCTGGCGGCGCCCTTCCCCCGGGAAGGGCGTCTCTGCGTCCGGGGGGGACGGCATGGAGCTGACGCAGCTGCTGCACGTGGTGGCGCTGGCGTTCTACGCGGTGGCGGCGGCCCTTCTGGGCGTGTCGCTGGCCCGCAGCGCCCGGCGCCTTCCCGCCGCGGCCACGGCGTGCCTGGCCGGCGGCGTGGTCGCGCACGGCGCCGCGCTGGCCTCGTTCGCCTCGCGGTACGGCGAGCTGCCGCTGGTGGGCTTGGGCCCCTCGCTCTCCGTCCTGGCGCTTCTGGTCGCGCTCGGCTCGCTGCTGCTGGCGACGCTGGGACGGACCGGGCCGCTGGGGCTGGTGCTGGTGCCCGTGGCCGCCGCGCTGGCCGGCGTGGCCGAGGTGGCGGGGCTTCGGCCCGCGGAACACGAGATGGCGTTCCGCGGGCCGTGGTTCGTGCTGCACGTGGTGCTGGCGATGGTGGGATACGCGGGGCTGACCGTCTCCTTCGCCGCCGGGCTGATGTACCTCCTGCAGTTCCGCGAGCTGAAGGGAAAGCGCTTCGGCGCCGTCTTCCGCTTCTTTCCCCCGCTCGACACGCTGGACCGCATCGGGCGGCGGGCGCTGATGGTGGGGCTCCCCTTTCTGACCGTGGCGCTGCTGCTGGGGTGGGCCTGGGCGGAGCGCTTCGGGATGGAGATGGAGGCCGGAAACCCCAAGATCATCTGGGGGGTAATCACCTGGATCGTCTTCGTGGCGGCGCTCATTGCCCGCGCGGGCGAGGGCGCGGCCCGGGCACGGCGCGGGGCGCTGGTCTCGGTGGTGGGCTTCGCGGTGGTCGTCGCGGCGTACGTGCTGCTGCGCGCCGCGGAGAGCTCGGGCGCGGGGTTCCTGTGAGCGCGGCGGCGTATCCTTTGATGCTGGACGTCAGCCGCCTGCGCGTGCTGGTGGTGGGCGGCGGCGCGGTGGCCGCGCGAAAGGTGGCGGGGCTGGCCGAAGCCGGCGGACGCCCCGTGATCGTGGCGCCGGATGCCACGGACGAGCTGCGGGCGTCCATCGAACGCCTGCGGCTCGTCTGGCATCCAAGGGTCTACCATTCGATGGATGTCGATCGCCAGCACCTGGTCTTCGCCACGACGGACGATCCGGCCGTGAATCAACGGGTCGCGGAGGATGCGCGGGCGGCCGGCGCCCTGGTGAGCCGCGCGGACGAGGGCGGAGAATCCGACTTCCACGTCCCGTCGCACATCCGCCAGGAAGACGTGGTCGTTGCCTTCTCGACGGGCGGCGCGTCGCCGCTCCTGGCGCGGCGGCTGCGCGAGCGGCTGGCGACGGTCGTCACCCCCGGGCTGGGGCGCGCGGCGCGGCGCCTGGCGGCGGTGCGCGCGGAAGTGCAGGCGCGCTGGGCCGCGGACGAGTCGCGGCGGCGCGCCTTCTGGTTCGAGCTGATCACCCCCGGGTTCCTGGACCTTGCGGTCGCGGGACGGGACGAGGACGTGGAGCAGTCCATCCGCCAATGCCTCTCGCAGTCGTAGGCGCAAGCCACCGCACGGCGCCCATCGAGCACCGGGAACGGTTCGCCCTTGGGCGCGCCGAAGTCCCGGGCGCGCTCCTCGGGCTGGCCGCGGACGGGGCGGAGGCGGTGGTGCTTTCCACCTGCAACCGCACCGAGGTCTACCTCTCCCTCCCCGACGGGTCGGACGGGGTGGAGCAGGCGCGCGCCCTGCTGGCAGCCCGCATCGGGCAGGACGCGACGTCGGCCGCGCGCTACTTCTACGTCCACCGCGACCGGCAGGCGGCGGAGCACCTGTTCCGCGTCTCGTCGGGGCTGGACTCCATGATCCTGGGCGAGCCGCAGATCCAGGGGCAGGTCAAGGAGGCGTACGCGGCCGCGCGCGAGGTTGCGGGAGAGAACGGCCCCGTCGTCGGCCAGGCGCTCCATCGCCTCTTCCAGACCGCGTTCTCCATCGGCGGGCGGGTGCGGAGCGAGACGGGGCTGGGGATCGGCGCCGCGTCCGTCTCCAGCGCCGCAGTGGACCTGGCGAAGAAGATCTTCGGCTCGCTCAAGGGCCGCCGCGCGCTGGTCCTGGGCGCGGGGGAGATGAGCGAGACCACGCTGGAGTGCCTGCGCGACGAGGGCGTGCGGACCGCCATCGTGGCGAACCGCACCTTCGACCGCGCGGCGGAGCTGGCGGAGCGCCTGGGGGGCGAGGCCATCCACTGGGAGGAGTTCGGCGCCGCGCTGCCGCAGGTGGACATCGTCATCTGCTCCACCGCCGCGCCGCATCCCGTGCTGACGGTCGAGCGCCTGCGCGCGGCGCTGCCGCACGGGCCGCGGCGCCCGCTGTGCATCATCGACATCGCCATTCCGCGCGACGTGGAAGCCGCCGTCGCCGATCAGCCGAACGTCTTTCTCTACAACATCGACGACCTGCAGCAGATCGTGGACGACAACCTGGGGCGGCGCCGCGCGCAGCTTCCCCATGCGGAGTCCATCGTCTCGCAGGGGGTGGAAGACTTCTGGGCCTGGTACAGCGGTCTGGCCGTGGTGCCGACCATCCGCGCCCTGCGCGATCGCGGCGAGCAGATGCGCCGCACCGAGGTGGAGCGCGCGCTGCGCCAGCTTTCGCACCTTTCCCCCGAGGACCAGCTCGCCATCGACGCGCTGACGCGCTCGCTGGTGAACAAGGTGTTGCACGCGCCCACGGCCCGCCTGCGCGACGCCGCCGGCAACGGCCGCGGCACCGGCGTGCTCGACACCGTGCGCTACCTCTTCGAGCTGGACCGGGAGCCCCGCGGCGAGGGCGACCGCGGCGAAGGAGGCGGCGGGTGAGGGTGCTGATGATCGTGCGCCGCGGGATCGGGCCGCGTGCCGTCCGCCCGCGGGAGCGAATGAATTCGCCGCTGGAAATTCGCAAAGTCCGCCTGCGCGGACTCGGCGGCCCGGCCGCATGCGGCGTCCGAAGCGCCTGCGCGTCCGCTACCGGGCCATTTTCCGGCGCGCGGTCAGCAGATAAATATCGCCGCAGCCACGAGAAGGCAGTGCGCGCACCCGTGCAGGCTACGTAGAATCGAAGACCGGACGGCGGCGCGTTGTCCCCACTTTCGCACTTTCGCACTCCCGCACTTTCGCACTGCCCTGATGCAGCAGCACACCGGAAACGAGTTCGCCGCCGCCTGGGAGATGATCGCCCAGGGCACCCCATCGACCAAGATCATCATGGCCACGCTGGCCATCATGTCGGTGGCGTCGTGGACCCTCATCGTCCTCAAGCTCATCCAGTTCCGCCGCCTGCACCGCGAGGCGGACCAGTTCCTGGACCGCGTGCAGGCCGCCGAGAGCCTGGACGAGGCGTACACCTGGGTGCGCGGCCTCAAGGAGTCGCCGTTCACCCGGCTGTTCAAGCGGGGGATGGGCTTCTTCACCGACCTTCGGCCCGGCGCGGCGCGGCAGGGGACGGACGTGCGCGGCCTGTCTCCGGCGCAGCTGGAGGTGATGAAGATGGTGATGGAGAAGGAAGAGGGCGAGGAGCGCGACGAGCTGGCGAAAGGCCTCAGCTGGCTGGCCATCATCGCCACCGCGTCGCCGCTGCTCGGCCTTCTCGGCACCGTGCTGGGGGTGATGAACTCGTTCCTGGGCGTCGCGGCGAGCGGATCCAGCTCCATCACCGTCGTGGCGCCCGGCGTGGCGGAGGCGCTGGTGGCGACGGCGGGCGGCCTGGTGGTGGCGATCCCGGCGGCGATGTCGTACAACTACCTCACCGCGCGGCTCAACCGGTTCACCGGCGAGCTGGAGGGGATCAGCAGCGAGCTGATCGGCGCGCTGGCCCGCGAAGGGCGGATCTAGCCCATGCCGCGCCGCCGCAACCGCGCGGAGCTCGGCTTCAACGCCGAGATCAACGTCACCTCGCTGGTGGACGTGGTGCTCACGCTCCTCGTCATCTTCATGATCACCGCGCCCATGATGCAGGGCGGCGTGGAGGTCAAGGTGCCGCGCGCGCGGACGGAATCCGTGCCGTCCGCCGAGGGGCTGGTGGTGTCGATCGACAGGACGGGGCAGATCTACGTGGGATCCGCCCGCGTGGCGTGGGAGCAGTTCGAGACGCTGTTCCCGCAGCTGGTGAAGGAGAAGGGCGCCAGCAGCGTCTACCTGCGCGCGGACGAGGGCGTGCCCTACGGCAACGTGATCCGCGTGCTGGGGGCGATGAAGGCGGCGGACGTGGCGAGCGTGGGATTGATCGCGGAACCCGAGCAGGCGGGGAACTGACGATGCACGGTCGGCAGGCGGCGAGCGGAGTGGTGCGTAACGCATTAGTGGCGTCGCTGATACTGCACGCCTCCGTCGTCGGTGTCGGCTGGGGCTTTGGCGGTTCTGCGCCCAAACCGCCGAAGACCAAGGTCTACGCGGTGGACATCGTCTCTCCGCCGCCCAACGTGGCGGGGGAGATGCAGGCAGAGCCGCCCGCCACGCAGGAGCCCGGCCCCGCCGCGGCCGCGGAGCCGGCGGAGACCGCGCCGGAGCCGGCGCCCGAGCCGGCGCCCACGCCGCCCGCTCCCCAGCCGGACCCGGAGCCCGCGCCGCCGCGGACGGAGGCGCCGAAGGAACCTGCGAAGGCTCCCGAGCCTAGAAGGACGCCGCCGGCTCAGCGTCCCGCGCCCGAGCAGCCCAAGCAGCGCCCGAGCACCACGCCGCCGACGCGTCCCTCCCCCCCGGCGGCGAGCACCAACCGGCCCGCGTCGTCCACGACGCGCCCGGCGACGGATCGTCCGACGAGTGGATCGAGCACGCAGACCGGCACCGGCAGCGGCACCAACCGCACGCAGGGGACGGGGACGCGCACGGGCCCGGCGACCGGCCGCAACCCGGATGCGAACAGCCCCGGCGGCGAGGGGCTGAACATCCACGTGGAAGGCGAGCCCTGCCCCGTGGCGGGCTACTGCGAGAACGTGACGCGGCAGGTGAATCGCTTCTTCCGCCCGCCGCCGGAGAGCACGGGCGGCCGCGGCGAGGTATGCTTCCGCATTCAGCGCGACGGCAGCGTCACGGACATCTCTACGCAGCGAGTCCGCGGCAGCGCCACGTTCCGCATCGCCATGATGGAGTCAGCCGAGGCCGCGGGAAGCCGCCGCGCCTTCGGGACGCTGCCGTCCGCGTTCGACCCGGCGCGGTGGAGGTGGTGCGTGGAGCTGTCTCCGAGCTGAACCCTTGAGCTGATCCCGAGCGAGTGACGTTTCCCAGATTCCGCGCCCCGCGCGCGTTCGCGTCCCTGGCCGTCGTAGCCGCCGCATGCGCCGCCGCGCCGGCCGCCGCGCAGGACACCGTGGTCGTGCGCCTGCGCGCGCAGTACGAGACGGCGCGCGCCCCCGGCTTCGTCGTGCTCCCCATCGCCGGCGGCGCGGCGGAGATCGCGACCATCCTGCGCGGCGACCTGGAGCGCAGCGACCGCTTCCAGATGTCCGAGGCCACCGGTGCCCGCGCCGGGCAGCCGCTGGACCTGGACGCATGGAGCCAGCGCGGCGCCACCTGGGTGCTCGAAGGCGCCCTCACCGGCACCTCGCTGCGCCTGACCCTGCACGACGCCGCGTACGGGACGGTCAAGGGAACGGGCACGTTCACCCTCCCCGCGCCCGGCAGCCGCGCGTTCCGCCTGGCCGTGCACTCCGCCTCCGACGCCGTCGTCCGCTGGGCCACGGGCGAGCCGGGGATGGCCGCGTCGCGCATCGCCTTCGTGACGCAGGGGCGCGGGTCCAAGGAGATCTACGTCGTCGACTCCGACGGCGAGAACGTCACCCGCATCACCAGCGACGGCTCCATCTCGCTGTCGCCGTCGTGGGCGCCGGACGGCGGGCGGATCGCTTACACCTCGTTCCGCAGCGGCGCGCCGCTCCTCTACGAGCGCAACCTCTCGACGGGGGCAGACCGCGTGCTCTCCGACCGCGGGGGGATCAACATCACCCCCTCGTACGCGCCGGACGGGCGGACGGTGGCCTTCGCGACGACGGTCGGCGGCCACACGGAGATCGCGACGATCGGCGCGGAGGGGCTGCGGCAGCAGACGCGCGGCCGCGGCTACGAGAACCTGTCGCCCACCTGGGCACCGGACGGTCGCCGCTTCGCCTTCGTCAGCGACCGCCTGGGCGAGCCGCAGATCTACGTGATGAGCCCGGGCGGCGAGCCGCGCCTGATCTCCAGCTACGCGTACGGCGGCCGCGGCTACAGCACCTCGCCCGACTGGTCGCCCGCCGGACCCGCGATCACGTACCATACGCGCGTGAACGGGCGGATGCAGATCGCCGCCGTGAGCGCCGACGGCGGCAGTCCGCGGATGCTCACGGATCGCGGCCACAACGAGGATCCCAGCTGGGCCCCCGACGGCCGCCACATCGTCTTTGTCTCGGACCGCGACGGCGGAGGCCTGTTCGTGCTCGACAGCGTGACGGGCACCATCCGCCCCCTGCTGCGCGGCCGCGGCTTCGGCCTCCCCGACTGGTCGCCCACGCTGCTGCGGGCGGGGCGGTAGGGGCAGGGCAGGGAGCGCTTCGGCAGGCTCCGAGCAGGCCCCCTCCGGGCCGGCACCACCGGCCCACCTCCCCCGAAACTGCCGGGGGAGGTTGAGTGCGAGGCGGGATTTCGGTGGTTCGAACGATTTTGAACTGCGTCCGACAGTGGCCCCCTCTCCCGGCCTCTCCCCCGCAAACAGCGCGGGAGAGAGGTGACGCGAGACAAGACTACGGAGCGCTTCGGGGAGTAACGCGCGACTGACCATCCGTAACGGGATCGAATTCTCCCCTTTCTCCCGCGCAGCGGGGGAGAGGGGCCGGGGGAGAGAGGGCTTTGTCGGGCGCCAGTTCGATTTGTTTCGTCGAGCTTGGTGTCCAGCGGCATCGCACTCCCCTCTCCGTGAGGAACGAACGGGGAGGGGCCG
>DASTVC010000924.1:0-4233 GCA_035759295.1 Longimicrobium sp.
CGTCCTCGAACGGCAGCGCATCCACCTCCCCCACCTGGACGTTCTCCGGCGGCAGGTCTGGCGCGAGCTCCGCCATCGTCCGCCGCACCCGCTCCACCGACCGCGCGTCGCGATCCACCGCGTGCACCTCGAAGCCGGCGCGCAGCAGCCAGACCAGGTTGCGCCCGCCGCCGCACCCCGCGTCCAGCACCGTGCGCACGCCATCGAACCGCCCGCGCAGCAGCTGGTCGAACAGGTAGATGTCGATGTCGCCGAACGCCTTGCGCAATGCGGCGGAGGGTGGGACCTGCGCGAGCGGCGGATCCATTCGGGTCGGCCTCAGGAGGATGGCGGAGGTGAGCCGTGCGCCCGCTACATTTTCGCGAGCACCACGTACGGCTGAAACCAGCAGCCCGGCCGTACCGGCAGGTAGATGACGTCATGGAAATCCGTCCAGCCTGCCTCGCCGTAGACGCCCACGCCGTCGTACTCCCCGATTCGGGTGATCTGGTCGGGTCTCAGCGGACGCGGGAGGCCGTACTTGATGAAGCGTGGTCCCGGCTGGTAGGCGATCGCCAGGTTGTCCACGTACCACCGGGCCGCCCCCGCGTAGCCGTTCTCCAGCGGAAACGCGCGAGAGAAGGGCACCCCCTGGTAGACCGAATCACCGGTCAGGAGGTTGTACTCGAACTCCACTTCGGCAAGCTCGCCGTTCCGGACGACGCATGCCGTCAGCGGGCGAATGGGCGAATCGGACATCGTCACGGCCGGTTGCTCCGGCGTGGGAAGCGGAGACGGCGCCGGCGCGGCGGAGCCGGGAGCCGGCGGTGGATCGGAAGGTGGACCGAGCGACTCGTACACCTGGAACACGCACAGCGGGCGGACGGGAAGGAGGATGAAGTACGGCTCGGTCGGATTGGCGTACACGCCCACGCCGCCGTACTCACCCACGCGCGCCAGGCCCACGTACGACATCTCCCGCGCCGCGCCGTACCTGTGGAAGGTGCGGCCCCCGAAGGAGATGGAATCGTCGCGCGGATACCAGTCGTGCGCGGCGGCGTAGTCGGCGGTGACGGGGAACGCCTGGTCGAGCGGGAGACCGCGGTAGGTCAACCGCTCGGCGCGCATGTCCCACTGCACAACCACGATCTTCAGCTCGCCGTCCAGGACCACGCAGGCGCGCGGCTCATCGATCACCCTCTGGGAAGCGGCCGGCGCCACGGGCGGAGAGGGCGCGGGCGGTGGGCCGGCAAGCCAGCACCCCGCGCACAGGATCGAAGCCGGCAGAATGGCGATACGCATGATCGGCGACTCCGGCGGAAGGAATCAGCCCAGCACGGCGGCGCCGGCGGTGGCGCCGGCGCCGAACGAGACCAGGAGGATGGGGCGGCCGTCGGCGGCGCGGCCGGCACGCAGCGCCTCGTCCAGCGCGATGGGGACGGTGGCCGCGCCGGTGTTGCCCAGGCGGTCGATGTTGACGTACACGCGCGCCGGGTCCAGCGACAGTTCGCGGATCAATCCCTCGATGATGCGCAGGTTGGCCTGGTGCGGGATGATCAGCCCGACGTCGTCCAGCGCGAGGCCGGCGGCGTCCAGCGCGGCGGCGGCCTGCTGCGCCATGGTCCGCACGGCGGCCTTGAAGAGCTTGGTCCCCTCCATCCGCAGCAGGTGCGAACGCTCCTCCAGCACCCGCGCGTCGAAGGGGCGCATGGACCCGCCGCCGGGACGCTTGAGCGCGTCCGCCAGCCGCCCGTCCGCCCACCAGCTGGTCGACCGCACCGCGCGCGGCCCCTCCCCCCGCGCCAGCACCGCCGCCCCCGCGCCGTCGCCAAAGAGCGGGCCGGTGGATGGGTCCGCGCGGTCCGTGACCGTCGACAGCTTCTCCACGCCCACGACGAGCGCCGCCTGGCCCCGCCCCGCGCGCAGGAGCGAATCCGCCAGCACCAGCGCGTAGATCCACCCCGCGAACCCCGCCTCGACGTCGAAGCAGGCGGCATTCCACGCGCCCAGCGCCGCCTGCAGCTCGCACGCGGTGGGCGGCGTAAGGTGGTCCGGCGTGGTGGTGGCGACGATGATGACGCCGATGGAATCCGCCTGCATCCCCGCGTCCGCCAGCGCGGCGCGGGCGGCGTGCGCGGAAAGGACGGCCGCGCCCTCGTCGTCCGCGGCGACGCGGCGCTCGCGGATGCCGGTGCGGCGGACGATCCACTCCTCCGACACGCCGGCCAGCGCGGCCACCTCCGCGTTCCCCAGCACCCACGCGGGAAGGTACGCCCCCGTGCCGGCCAGGCGGACGGGGGCGATCGCGTCCGCCGTCACCCGGTCAGCCCAGCGCGCGCTCGATCAGCGCGTTCAGCCGCGTACGGGGGAGCGCGCCCAGCTCGCGCGCCACCTCGGCCCCGCCCCGGAACGCGATGAGCGTGGGAATGCTGGCGATGCGGAACTTGCGCGCCAGCTCGGGATTCGCGTCGGTGTCCACCTTGGCCACCAGCACGCGGCCGCTGTGCTCGCGCGCGGCATGGTCCAGCACGGGCGCCATCATCTTGCAGGGCCCGCACCAGTCGGCGTAGAAGTCCACCAGCACGGGGACGGGCGAATCCGCCACCACGCGGTCGAACGCCGTGTCCGTGAGCCGCATGGGCCGGTCGAGCGCGATCGCCTTCCCGCACGCCCCGCACTTGGGGCCATCCCCCGCGCGGGCCAGGTCCACGCGGTTCAGGCGCCCGCAGTGGCCGCACGCCACGGTCGCCTTGCCCTGCGCCGCCGTCTGCATCATTGCCCTCCTTCGGTCTCCGTTCCACGCTCCACGGGATACGCCTCCCCCCGCCGGCTCCAGTCGATGAACGAGCCGTCGTACATGACCACCGGGCGCTTGAGGTAGCGGGCCACGTAGTACGCGTGGCTGGCCTGCACACCGGTAAGGCAGTAGGCCACGATGGTGTCGCCGAAGGCCGCGTCGGCCAGGGTGTACGACGCGTGCAGCACCTCTGGCGAGCGCAGGCGGGTGTCCTGCTCGCTTACCAGCGCGGTGCGCCAGAAGATGTTGTGCGCGCCGGGGATGTGGCCCGGCCGCGTGACGCCCGCGCCCGGCGTCTCGCCCCTGAACTCCGCCGGCGGACGCGCGTCGACCATCACGATGGTGCTGTCGTTGCCCAGGCGCTCGCGCACCCAGTCGGCGTTCACCACCAGGTCGCGGCGCTCGTGCACGGTCAGTGAGCCGGTGCCGCCCGACGCCGCCTCGGTGCTTACGGAGCGCTCTTCCTTGCGCCACTGCTCGATTCCGCCGTCCAGCAGCGCCGCGTCCGTCTTGCCCAGGTAGTCGAGGGTGAAGAAGGCGCGCGCGGCCAGCAGCCCGTTCATGTCGCCGTAGAGGACCACCCGCGAGTCGTCGCTCACCCCCACGCCCTCGAACGCCGCCTCCAGCTGGCCCACCGGGGGCAGCTCGATGGGCAGCCCGTCCCGCTCCGCGACGATGGAGGAGAGCGCCAGGAAGCGCGCGCCGGGGATGTGCCCGGCGTCGTAGCTGGCGCGGTCGCGGCCCACGTGGATGATGACGGTGCGCGGGTCGTTCAGCCGGTTCGCGAGGCGTTCGGTGCTGACGAGCAGCGAGCTGTCCCACTTGGGGAGCGGGTTGGCCTTGGGCATGGAGACCAGGCAGCCGGCGGTGGTGGCCAGGATGGCGGCACCGGCCAGCAGGGAAAGCGGCTTTCGCATCGTCGGTCCTCGCGGGTGTTCGCGGATTTTGTGGACTTGCTGCCCTGAGCGTTACGTCTCGCCGCGCGATGCGCAAGGTAAGGGCCGGAAGCTCGTGTGTAGTCTGGACACGCGAGCACGGGCGGGACCCTCACCCGGCGGGGCCCTCACCCGGCGGGACCCTCACCCGGCGGGACCCTCACCCGGCTCGTTCCTCGCCTGCCCTCTCCCACAAACTGCGTGGGAGAGGGGATACACGTCGCAACCGGGGCGCGGGGCGCTTCGGATGGCCCGGCGAGCACCCCCTCCGGGCCGGCACCACCGGCCCACCTCCCCCAAAAAAGACTGGCGGAGGTTGGAGGCGGAGCTGGGAATCGGGTGATTCGACAGGGTTCGAGCTGCGTCCGACGGTGGCCCCCTCTCCCGGCCTCTCCCCCGCAAACAGCGCGGGAGAGAGGTGACGCGAGGCTAACGTCCAGATGTGTTTCCGAAAGTCTGAGCGCAGAGAAATCCTGTGGAATCGCTATCGAATTCTCCCCTTTCTCCCGCGCAGCGGGGGAG
>DASTVC010000925.1:0-7172 GCA_035759295.1 Longimicrobium sp.
TCCACGGCATCGTTCCTCTCCCGCATCTGGGGCGAAGATTCTCTCGATTCCGTGTCAAGCATGTCGCCGGTCCGTTCTGTAAGCCATGTCGCCGGTCTATACCTTCTCGGCCCTCCGGGCGCGCATCCCTCACGCGACGGCAACGCAGAGGGCAGGATCGTGGCGCCTGGCCGACCTCACGTCGGGCGGTTGAAACCGCGGCTGGAAATTCACGAAGTCCGCCTTCGCGGACTGGACCCGGATGGCTGGAACCCCGCGCGGTCTGCGGGGCTTTCTGCTTTTCTGCCGCGAGTCACCGAACGCGGATCGCGAGATCTCCGGTAGCGGACGCGGAGGTGCGGGGGACGCCGCACACGGCTGTGCCGCCGAGTCCGCGCAGGCGGACTTTGCGAAGTTGTAGCGGCGGATTCATTCGCTCCTGCAGGCGGACGGCACGCCCATTGGCATTAACTCTCGATGTGCCTCCCGAACAGGGGAGGACGCAGGGGAGGAAGGACCTCCTCTGCGTCCTTTCTGCTGCCGCGCCTTGCCGCATCGGCCGCCGGCCGCGCATTCTGTCGTCGTGGCGGAGTGCAGTCGGCGTGAACGCGGAATGGAGGGAGCCAGGCACATGCCCGTCGTACACCTTCTGGGCACGGGCGCGGGGGTCAGCGGCCCGGAGCGCACCACCACCATGCTGGCGTTCGAAAGCGGCGGGCACAGCGTCGTCGTGGACTGCGGGGGCGACGTGATTCAGCGGCTGATGGCGGCCGGCGTGGACCCGGCGGGGATCGAGGCCTTCATCGTGACGCACGAGCACCCGGACCACGTGAGCGGCTTTGCCCTCTTCATGGAAAAGATCTGGCTGCTGGGCCGCCGCCATCCCATCCCCATCTACGGAATCCGTCCCGCGCTCGACCAGGCCCGCCGCGTGTGGGAGTGCTTCAACACCGGCGGCTGGGAGGGCGTCCCCGAGATCCAGTGGAATACGGTGCGCCACGAAACCGGCGCGCCCGTGCTGAGCAACGAGCGCTGGCGCATCACCGCGGCGCCCGGCATCCACGGCGTCCCCGTGATCGGCATCCGGGTGGAAGATGCGCGGGGGTCAGGCGTGTGCGCGTACTCGTGCGATACGGCCAAGTCGGCGGAGATCACGGAGATGGCGCGCGGTGCGGACCTGCTGGTACACGAGGCCACGGGCACGGAGCAGGGCGGCCACACCACCTACGTTCAGGCCGCGGAGGTCGCGCGCGACGCAGGCGCTGGACGGCTGGTGCTCGTCCACCTCCCCCCCTTCGTCACGGACGACGATCTCACCGAGGCGCGGACGATCTTCGCGGACATGCGGCTGGGAGAGGACGGAGCACGCTATGAATTCTAGAGCCCTGCATTCGCGGGCCCTCCCCGCCGCGCTGGCGCTGCTGCTGGGCGCCTGCGCGGCCGCCGCCCCGTCGCGCACCGCCGGCGAGCCCGCGGCCGCTCCCACCTCCGCCCCGGTGGACGCCGCGCCGCGCGGCGGCGAATGCGACATCGCGCCGGGGACGCTGGTGAACGTGCAGTCGCTGGACCGCACCATCCGCACGGACGTGCGCTACGCCACGACGAACAACTTCACCGGCGCGGTGCTCCCCGGCTACGAGCGGCCGCTGGCGATGATGCGCCCCGAGGCGGCTCGGGCGCTGGCGCGCGTGCACCAGTCGCTGCGGGCGCGCGGGCTGGGGCTCAAGGTGTTCGATGGATACCGCCCCGTCCGCGCCACGCTGGGGATGGTGGACTGGGCGGAGCGCACGCACAACGAGTGGGTGCTGGAGCAGGGCTACGTGGCGCGGCAGAGCGGCCACAACCGCGGCGGCACCGTGGACCTTACGCTCGTGCAGCTGGCGGACGGCCGCGAGGTGGAGATGGGAACGCCGTACGACACCTTCAGCGAGGCCGCCCACACCGCCAACGCCACCGGCCGCATCGCCGAGAACCGCCGCATCCTGCTCGACGCCATGCGCGCGGAAGGCTTCTCCAACTACGAGAAGGAGTGGTGGCACTTCTCCTTCACCGGCACCTATCCGCCGCTGGACGTCCCCCTGCGCTGCTTCCGCTGATCGACATCCTCCCCTCCGACCCTCTGTCCCGATGCGATCCAACCACATCCGGGCGGCGCTCCTCGCCGCGGGCGCGCTCGCGCTGGCATCCATCCCCGCGGCCGCGCAGGACCTGGGGCTCGTGGAGGGCTTGTTCGACGAGGTGAGCGCGGTCGCCATCAGCTACCACCTGGGTGGCGTTCCCAGCTCGGACGAGATCGGCAGCGACGGGCTGCTGCACGGGGCGGGGACGGAAGTGCTGATCAACCTGGCCCAGGCGGGAAAGACGGAGTTCGAGCTGGGGCTGGGAGCCAGCTACCTGCAGGGGTACACGGCCCGGGAGCCTTCGCTGGACCTGCGCACCTCGCTGCGCGCCCTGCCGGTGGTTTCGCTGTACGCCAGCCGTCCCGTCACGGGGGACGTGGACGCGTACCTGGGCGGCAGCTTCGGGCTGGCGGAGCTGTGGAACGCGCAGGCTTACGACGCGTCGGGCAACGCCTGGGACGTGGAGGCGCGCACCTTCGAGGTGGGCGCCTCGGCCGGGCTGTACCTGGGCATCGGCGGGCTGCCGGGCGTGTTTACCGAAGCAGGATGGCGGCTCCGGCGGTTTTCCAGCGTCAAGTGGCTCTCGCAGAACGAGGAGCCGCTTCCCGCCGAGTGGCCGCGTTCGCTGGACTTCAGCGGCTACTTCGTCTCCCTGGGCCTGCAGCTGCGGCTGGACCAGGACGACCATGCGGACGGGAACGAGGCCATCACCCCGCCCGCGCCGGCCGGCGTGTGGACGCTGGAGCGGATGGACGCGGCCGCGCTGCCGGTGGCGCTGGATTCCACTACCGACACGCGGTTCACGCAGGTGGTGCACGGCGTCCTGCGCCTGGAAGCGGCCAGCGACAGCGCCGGCACCTACACGCTGGAGCTGAACCTGCGCCATCACCCCGCCACGCAGGCCGCGGAGCCGCTGCTGGAGACCGGCGACTACACCAGCCGGGAAAAGGCGGCCACCCGCCAGCACGTGCTCACGCTGCAGCCGCGGGTGGAGACGACGCGCGCCCGGACGGCGGAGCGGCTGGCGGGACGACTGTACCTGCAGTGGAACGGCCACGTGCTGGTGTTCGCTCCCGGGAACGCGCCGCCGAAGGAATAGCCGCGCAGGCTTGCGAAGGCAGGGCGCGCGGGGCATCTTGCGCGCGCTTTCCACACGCGGCGTTCAACCGGCGGGCACAGGCATGGCGGCGGTTCCGGTGGTGGTGTTCTCGGACTTCGCCTGCCCCTTCTCGTACGTGACCGAGGCGGCGCTGCGGCGGATGCAGTCGGCGGGCGAGGTGGAGGCGACGCACCTGGCGTGGGAGCTGTACCCCGCCCCCGCGCCCATTCCACCGATCGACGCGGGCGAGTGGATGGCCGCGCTCCGCCCCCTGGCGGACGAGTTAGGGATCGCTCTGCGGGTCCCCGCGCCGGTGCGCACCCGCAAGGCGCACGAGGCGGCGGCGTTCGCGGCTTCGAAGGGCGTGGGACCGGCGATGCGGGAGGCGCTGTTCGCCGCGCACTTTGCGGAGGGGCGCGACATCGGCCGCATCGACGTGCTGGTGGAGATCGGCACGGCGCTGGGGCTGGACGCGTCGGAGCTCAAGGTGGTGCTGGACGTGGACGCGTTCGCCGCGCGCATCGCCGCGGAGCAGGACGCGGCGCGGCGGGCCGGCGTGCAGGGCGTGCCGACGCTGGTGGTGGGCACGGGGGATGAGGCGCGCTGGCTGGTGGGTGCGCGGCCGTTCGCGGAGCTGCGGGCGGCGGTGCTGGGCGGGGATTGATCCGGACGATCCGGGGCGCTCGTGTCCCGCGGAGCATACGAAATCGCGAAGGTGGAGATCTGATGTCGGACTACGAGCGGATGACGGCCCTTCCGGCGCGCGAGATCTGGGAGCGCGTGGAGCTGGTCCTTTCCACGCGCGGCGAGGTGTCGCTGACCCGCGAGGAGCACCACGAGCGCACCTACACCGGCGCCGAGGGCACGGTGGTGGTCGAGGTGCACCGCCACGGCCCCAGCGCGGTGGTCACCGTGCGCACCGACCGGCTGCGCACCTCCAAGATCGACGCCGTGGTGCGCCACCTGATGAACCAGCTCCCCTACCAGCCCGGCGACCCGCCGCGCGAGTAGTTTCGGGGATGGTGGATGAATGGCGACGGGCCGGCTCCCTGCGTGGAAGCCGGCCCGTTTTGCGTAGCGCGGGCGGATGGACCCGGCGGTGGACGGGTGATGTGATGGCGTGATGATTTCGCCGGTATCTCGCCCCTGCCACCCCGGGTTGAAACCCGGGGCTAGAAATGCCATAAGCCCGGTCTTTGCTCGTTCCTCGCAAAACCGGGCTTCACCCGCTCGCGTATGCCGGCCCCGCGCGAAGTGGATCTCCGTCGCGCGTGCGGAGCCGTCGAGCCGCGCCGGCCCCCGACGCCCCGAGCAGGTGAAGCCCCGCTGGGCGAGCTCCGCGAGCCCAGGGCGGGGCTTGTGGCCGTCATAGCCCCGGGCTTCAACCCGGGGCGGGCCGCGCCTACCTCGGCGCGCCGCGGAAACGGGGGCGATCCGGGCGTTCGAGAGAGTAGCGAAGGCCGACGGTGATGTCGGTGTGGCTGCCGGTGAAATCCGTGCCGATCCCGCGCACCCGCGCATCGAACACCACGCCCAGCTGCTCGGCGAACGCCACGCGCACGCCGGCGCCGGCGGAGAGCACACCCTGCCATCCTTCATCCAGGCCGCCGCTCCCCGCGTTCACGTGGCCCATGCCGGCGCCCGCGCCAAAGTACGGCGTCAGCACGTCGCCCAGGGGGATGGGAAGCTGCAGCTGCGCCTCGAACACGCTCCGCACGCCGCTGCGGCTGTCGTCGGGCACTTCGGAGAGAGAGCTGGCGAACTCGATCAGCGCGCTGGTGCCGATGGGGAACTCGGTGCGCAGGGCGGCCATCGTCGCGCTTTCGCCGTCGTCCCCATCGTACAGCCGCGCGCCGCCGGCGAGGGTGATGGCCTGCGCGTGCCCATCCGCCACCGCCGCCGCGGACGCGAGAAGCGCCGCCAGGACCGCGCGGCGCGAGACAGATCCGATCATCCAGTCACCTGTTGTGCTGAGAGTCGAGGAACGCGGCCACCTGCAAGATACACGCGTTCCTCGCTCAACGGCCACTAACAGGCGTACTGACCGCTGCCACCGGCGCACTGGCACATCATCTGGCCATCCGTCCATGCGTCGGTAGGCTGGCACGGACGCCACCCGCTCAGGCACTGGTTTCCACACCGCGTTTGATCGCAGGTGTACTGGGTTCCCGGGCAGCCGAACTGGGTGAGGTACCCGTGCACGGTACCCCGCTTGTCCCCGCCGTCCTTCTCCGTCTGGAAGGAATCCACTCGCAGCTCGTTCACGTTGAGACTGATCTTGCGCATGGGAACCTCTCGTGAGGGGACGCCAGGCTCGGCACTCGCTGGAATAGGGATGCAGACCCTGTCGCCGAATTTGTGTCCGTAAAGATGGGATAGGCGGGAAGGCGCGGCAAGTCTCATTCTGAGCGAATCGCGGTCTCGTCCCCCCCTTCCGCGCGGACGATTGCGTCCGAGCGGAATAATCAGGCGCCTTCGAACGCTCCCCAGCCGAGACCCTCGATCTGCGCCGTGTGCTCGCCGAGCGCGGGCGCGGGATCGCGCAGGGCGGGCGGTGTGCGCGAGAAGTGGAGCGGCGAGGCGACGGTCGGCACGGCGCCGTAGCTGGCGCCCTCCATCGGCCAAAGGCCATCCTGAGCGGCGGGGTCCGCCAGCGCCTCGCCAACGGTCTGCACGGGGGCGCAGGGGACGCCGGCGGCCTCCATCATCCCCAGCCAGTGGGAGGCGGGGCGGGAGCGGAAGCGGGCCGCCAGCGCGGTGACGACGTCGTCGCGGTGCTCCACACGGCCGGGGTTGGTGGCGAACCGCGCATCGGCCGCGAGATCCTCCGCGCCCATCGCCGCGCACAGCCGCCGCCACTGCGCGTCGTTGCCCACGGCGACGATAAAGGGGCGGTCCGCCGCGTCGAAGGCCTGGTAGGGGACGATGGTGACGTGCGCGTTTCCCCAGCGCCGCGGCTCGCTGCCGGTCACCAGCACGGCCTGCGTGACGTTCACCAGCCCCGCGAGCGCGGAATCGAACAGCGACACCTCCACCCGCTGCCCGCGGCCGGATGCATCCCGCTCGCGGAGGGCCGCGAGGATGGCGATGGCGGCGTTCTGCCCCGTCAGCACGTCGACGACGGCGACGCCGACTTTCACGGGCGCACCCTCGGGCTCGCCGGTGATCGACATCCACCCCGCCCGCCCCTGCACCGCGAAGTCGTAGCCCGGCCGCCCCGCCTCAGGCCCATCCGACGCGTATCCCGTGATGGAGCAGAAGACCAGCCCCGGGTTGTCGCGCGACAGATCGGCGTATCCCAGCCCCCATCCATCCAGCAGCCCCGGCGCGAAGTTCTCCACCACCACGTCGGCGTCGCGGGCCAGGCGGCGGACCAGCGCGCGGCCGTCGTCATCCTTCATATCCACCGCCACCGAGCGCTTGTTGCGGTTCACGCTGAGGTAGTAGGCGGATTCACGGCCGTCCGGCCCCTGCGCCCAGGGCGGGCCCCAGGTGCGCGTGTCGTCGCCAGTGCCGGGGCGCTCGACCTTGATGACGTCCGCGCCCAGGTCGCCGAGGACCATGGTGCACAGCGGCCCCGCCAGCACGCGGCTCAGGTCGAGGACGCGAACGCCGGACAGCGGGCCGCGCGAGGGGGTCGGATCGGGATCAGGCATCGGCGGGTCGCGGGAGATGATGGACGGCGGCAGCTTACGGCGGAGTGCGAAAGTGCGAAAGTGCGAAAGTGCGAGAGGACCTGCACCGGCTTGGGCCCTCACCCGGCTCGTTCCTCGCCTGCCCTCTCCCACAAACTGCGTGGGAGAGGGGATAAACATCGCAAATGCCTACGCGGTATTTCCGCAGCCTCGCACCCGCGTACTCTCGCACTTTCGTACCTTCGTACCTTCGTACCTTCGTACCTTCGTACCTTCGTACCTTCGTACCTTCGTACCCTTTCAAGCGCAGAAGGCACACATCATGTAGATTGTCCCCCG
>DASTVC010000926.1:0-2209 GCA_035759295.1 Longimicrobium sp.
GCGTCGCTGATCAGCGCTGCGATCCTGCGCGGCGGCGGCGTCCACGCCGAACTGCCGGCAGCGTGATCCGGCTCGGCGAGGAAGAGCGCCATCCGCGCAATGGCGCCGTTCACGTCGCTGCGCGCCGCGTCGCGCGGGCGCGCAAGCAGGGTCGCTGCCTGCTGCCTGAAGATGCGAGCGTCGCGCTCGCCTGCGCTCGTCCGCAGGCTGTCGGAGCGGCGGTACGCCGCGGAATCCGCCGCGTAACGCTCGCGCTCCTGGCGAGCGAGCAGTGGCGAGCGGCCGCCCGCCGGCGTAGCGGGGGGCGCCGCCGGCTGGGGTACGTAAAGCCGCAGAAGGGGCCGGTCGCTCTCGGCGGAGACGTCGCCCACGGCTATTTCGCCGCCACAGCGCACGGTGCGCGCAACGAGGTCGTCGAGATCGGAGGCCTGCACGACCGGCGTGCGGTTGGTCGCGGCCGAGCCCGAGAGGTCGGGCGTCACGACCATGATCAGCGGAGCGCCGCACCCGCTCGCCGTCGCCCGTACTGCCGCAGATGGGTCCCTCGTACGGCTGGTCGGGGCACCGCACCCGCCCAGGAGAGCCATGAGGAGAAGAGTGAGGATACTGCGCATCGCGCCTCCCGGAGGTTCGGGTGATCTCGGCCGACGCTGTTAAGTACGCCTGCGCCCGGGCGGCTGTCACATCGCTGCCTCTAGGCGCCTCATCTAAGTTGTGGACCACCTCACCGATCACGTCGCGCCTGCGCAGGTGGGCGCAGCGTCTCCGAGCGGGGATTCGACCGCGGTGAATTATCGGCCTGCAGGGCATCGCAGAACGACATTGCATGCATCGTGGTACCTTCTATGAGAAGCAGAGTCGAACGCTGATGTGCTTGCCTCGTGGAGGGTGGAGTTTCCCATGTCCGAGTTGGAACGGTTGATCCGCTTCGTTCACGATGCGCCGGCCGGAACGATGGTCCCCGTGGAGTCGTTGCGGGAGCTGCTGGCCGACGCGCCAGTCGCGGACAAGAAAGAGGAGCGCCGGCTCACACCGGCGGAAGCCGCGGATTGGCTGCATCGCCACCTGGGCGGACGGAAGCGGAGCGCCGCCGCCGTGCGCAAGGTGATGCGGACGGGGTTCCGGGGCGTGGTGCTGAAATCGTACCCCTATGGCCGCGAACGCCGCACCACAGAGGCCGACCTCCGGCGGTTCGTTGTGCAGATTGGGGCCATTCCGCTGCCCCCTACACCGGCTGCCGCCCCCGTCACCGTCATGGCCTCGGCTCCCGCGGGAGGCGGATTCGCAACCAAGGCCCACGCCGATCCGGCCGACGAGGTCGCCGCCGCGCAGGAGCGGTTTGGACGGCGGCGAACAACGGCGCCCGCCCGGCCGCCGGGTCAGCGGCGCGCTTCGGGAGGAGCATGAGGGGCGGCTCGGTAGAGCCGCCCCCCTCGCTATTCATGCCGCCTTCCGTCTCGGTTCGATCTGGGAGTCGTCCGCCACCACTCGCCGGAAGGGCGCTCCCCTCCGCGCCCCCTCGCGCTGCACATACCCTCGCTCCACCAGCACGTTGCGGCAGTAGTAGAACGTCCCCACGGGAAGCCCTGACGCGACCTCCCACTGCTTCGCGGAGAGCCCCTCCGGGGGAAGCAGGCTGAGAACGCCGCGGAGCTTCGGCGTCAGCTCCTCGCGGATGCTGCGCGCGGCCTGTCCCAGCCGGTGGCCGTACTGGTCCGACCAGTCCGCCCAGCGGTATTCGAGCTGCGGACGGGCGGCGCGGAAGCGCGTGTGGCGGAAGTAGCGCCGCTCGATCATCTGGAAGGACCCGTGCCCCATCTCCGCCTGGAGCTTGACGGCGGTCATCGGGTGGCCGAGCTCGTCCAGGGTGTAGGCGCGGTGCGAACAGTAGGTCACCCGCAGCCGCCGCGTACGGACTTCGCCCGCGTCGTATCCGCAGTAGAGGGCCACGCGGTCCAGGTGCTTCCGCCAGTCGCCCAGGGGAACGGTCCCGTCGCTCCCCTGCGCCGGGAACAGCAGCGGTCCCGGGGGAGCATTCGGCCCGTTCAGATATTCGGCCAGGATCTCCGCGAGCTGCGGGTGCAGCGGGATCACGCGCTCCCGGTACTCCGTCTTCAGCCGGTCCCTCGTGTCCTCGCTCCGGACCGACTCGTTCGGCCGGACGATGATCACGCCCTTCGGGAACTCGATATCGCCGGGGAAGCGCACG
>DASTVC010000927.1:0-3376 GCA_035759295.1 Longimicrobium sp.
CTGATCGGCTTCGGGCTGGGGGCGGAGCTGCCGGTGGCCAGCACGCTGGTGAGCGAGTTCGCGCCGGCGCGCATCCGCGGGCGGGTGGTGGTGATGCTGGAGGCGTTCTGGGCCGTGGGATGGATCCTGGCCGCGCTCATCGGCACCTACGTCATTCCCCGCTCCGACAATGGCTGGCGCTGGGCGTTCGCCATCGGCGCGCTGCCGGCGCTGTACTCGGGGATCGTCCGCCGCACGCTGCCGGAGTCCGTGCGATTCCTGGAGCGCAAAGGCAGAACGGACGAGGCGGAGGCCGTCGTGCGGCGCTTCGAGGCGGCAGGCGGCGTGCCGCACCCGGAGCACGTCGTCGAGACGCCGCCGTCCTCATCCGCCGTGCCGCGCGTGGGATTGGGCGCGCTGTGGAGCGGGGCGCTGGCGCGGCGCACGCTGGCGCTGTGGCTGGTGTGGTTCGGGATCAACTTTGCCTACTACGGCGCCTTTATCTGGATCCCCACGCTGCTCATGGGGCGCGGGTTCAGCCTGGTGAAGAGCTTCGAGTACACGCTCATCATCACGCTGGCGCAGCTGCCGGGGTACGCGGTGTCGGCGTGGCTGATCGAGAAGTGGGGGCGGCGGCCCACGCTGGCGGCGTTCCTGGCGGGCTCGGCGGGGGCGGCCATCCTGTTCGCGAGGGCGGATTCGCACACGGCCATTCTGGTTGCCGGGTGCCTGCTCTCGTTCTTCAACCTGGGCGCGTGGGGCGCCGTCTACGCCGCCACGCCGGAAGTCTATCCCACCTCCATCCGCGCGACGGGCGCCGGCTGGGCCGCGGGATTCGGCCGCATCGCCTCCATCATCGCCCCCCTCAGCGTGCCGCCGCTGCTGAACGCCGGCGGCACCGCGGCCGTCTTCGGCACCTTCGCCGCGTTCTTCGGGGTCGCCATCATCGGCGCGCTCCTCCTCCCCGAGTGGAAGGGCCGGGACCTGGCCGAGGATGCCGCGACGGCTTGACCCGCCGTCGTCGCTCCGCCGGTTGAAACCGCAGCTGGGACATCACAAAGTCCGCCTGCGCGGGCTGCGCCCGACCGTCATCCTGCCCGGCCTCTGCCGAGCGCGATTCCGCGCTCACGTTGAAGCGGACGCGTTCGGTCAGCCCCCGGCCGTGCTGGCCAGCGGGCGGGCCACTTCTTCAAAGCACTCCAGGACGTCGCCGGCCTTGAGACCCTGGAAGGAGGCGATCATCACGGAGCACTCGAGGCCCTCGCGAACCTCGCGGACATCCTCCTTGAAGCGCCTCAGACTCTCCATCACGCCCACGTACACCTGCCTCCCGTCGCGGACCACGTGGATGCGGCCACGGCCGTCCAGCACGCCGCTGGTGACCAGGCAGCCGGCCACCTCGCCCACCCGCGGCACCCTGAACACATCGCGGACCTCGGCGGTGCCCAGCATGGGCCTGCCCCTGGCCAGCAGCTTCTCCACCGCGCTCTTCACCTCCCCTATCACCTCGTCGATGACGTTGGAGACGCGGATCTCGACGTCTTCGAGGCCGGCCACGCGCGCTGCCTCGCGCGTGAGTCCCACGCGAAAGCCGATGACGAGGGCGCCCTGGGCCGACGCCCGCAACACGTCGCTCTCGTTGATGGCGCCCACGCCCTGGTGGATTACCTGGACGCGCGCCTCGGGGGTCGACAGCGGGTCCAGCGAGCCGGAAAGCGCCGCCACCGAGCCGGCCACGTCACCCTTGACCACCAGGTTCAGCGTGGCGCGGGCCGGCAGCTGGGGCATCTGCGCCATGCTGATGTCGTTCATTTTCCTGCACTTCAAAGTGGCGTGCCGAAGGTGCGGAAGACACATCATGGACGCGGCGGGCCCGGCGCGCAACGGGACGGAAACGATCCCGCCGGCGTTGCGCCCGTCCGTTCACTCGTGTGAGGCCACCTTCTTTTGGCCTCGCGGCAGCCGCGGGGGTGTCATTTCTCGCATCATGCCCCATCTTTACGGGCTTCGGTTGATGATGAACGGCGGCCCGTGCGGAAACGAACTGCGATGACGAGCGACTTTTTCGATGACCTGGAGGCCCGCGGCCTCATCCACGGCGCCAGCGAGGGCGCGCGCGAGGCACTGGCCGCGGGCGCGTTGACGGCCTACATCGGCTTCGATCCTACGGCCAGCAGCCTGCACGTGGGCTCGCTGCTCCCCATCCTGGCGCTGGCGCGGATGCAGCGCGCCGGCCACCGCCCCATCGCGCTGGTGGGCGGCGGCACGGGGATGATCGGCGATCCCAGCGGCAAGACGGCCGAGCGCCAGCTGCTCACGCGCGAGGACGTGGAGCGCAACGTCGCCGGCATCCGCGAGCAGCTGGGCCGCTTTCTCGACTTCTCCGGGCCGGACGGCGCGGTGCTGGTGGACAACCACGAGTGGCTGGGCGGGCTGGCGCTGATCGACTTTCTGCGCGACGTGGGCAAGCACTTTACGGTCAACTACATGCTGGCCAAGGACGCCGTCTCCAGCCGGCTGGAGAACGAGAGCGGCCTGTCGGTGACCGAGTTCGCATACTCGCTGCTGCAGGCGTTCGACTACCGCGAGATCTTCGATCGCCACGGCGCGCGGCTGCAGATGGGCGGCAGCGACCAGTGGGGCAACATCACCGCGGGGATGGAGCTCATCCGCCGCACCCGGGGCACGCACGCGCACGGCGTGGTGATGCCGCTGGTGACCACCGCCAGCGGGGTGAAGTTCGGCAAGAGCGAGGCGGGGACGGTGTGGCTGGATGCCGAACGCACCTCACCCTTCCGCTTCTTCCAGTTCTGGCTGAACGCGGACGACGCGGACGTGGACCGCTACCTCAAGTTCTTCACCTTCCTTCCGCTGGACGAGATCGCGTCCATCGTCGCGGAGCACGAGGCCAACCCCGCCGCGCGCGCCGGGCAGCGGCGGCTGGCCGAAGAGGTGACGCGCATGGTGCACGGCGGCGAGGGGCTGGAGCGCGCCGAGCGGGCCACGGCCGTGTTCTTCGGCAGCCGTCCCGCGCAGGACCTGCCCGCCGCGGAACTGCTGGACGTGTTCTCCGACGTCCCTTCCACCGAGGTGCCGCGCGCCCGGCTGGACGGCGAGGGCATTCCCGTCGTCGACCTGCTGGCGGAGAGCGGCGTGGCGTCGTCCAAGGGCGAGGCGCGGCGGCTGATCGCGGGCGGCGGCATCTCCGTGAACGGCGAGCGCGTCTCCGGCCCCGAGCAGCGCGTCCGTCTGGATGAGGCGATCGACGGCCAGGTGCTGCTGCTGCGGAAGGGCAAGAAGCAGAACCACGTGGTGCGGCTGGTGGATTGAGGGGGCCGCCTGCCTCGTGATGAGCGGGTAAACCCGCTGCTGGGACAGCGACAAGCCCCGTCTCGAC
>DASTVC010000928.1:0-4375 GCA_035759295.1 Longimicrobium sp.
TCGCGCCCATCCAGCTGCGTCCCGGGGGCTGAACAGATTGGGCCTCACGCAGAGTTAGCGGAGTTAGCGGAGTTTTCTCGTGCCGCTCGCTACCGACTGACCGATTTTCATACATCAGGCCGAGATACCTCAGGAATGGCAAGGCCGGATCATCGGATGATCCGGCCTTTGTGTTCGATTATTGTACACCTATCCATTGATGGTGTAAACTCGTAAGATGCCGTAGAATAAAGATTTAGAGACAAATGCAATTGGGCGCGCGGCGTGCCTTCACCACGGGTGACTCGAACCTGTGGATGATCCATGAAAGCCGCCCTGACCCTCTGCATCCTGGCCCTGTTCGCCGCGCGCCCGGCCGGCGCGCAGCAGTCGCGCGTGCAGGTGACCGCGTCCGTGACCATCGTGGAGGCGCTGGGGGTGACGGCGGGCGCGACGGCGATCACCCGGGCCAGCAGCGGCGCGCTGGACGTCACCACGCCGCTGTCCATCCGCGGGAACGTGCCGCGGGTGGTGCAGGTGGTGGATGGCGAGCAGGCGCGCCCCGTCTCCGCGCAGGTGCGGACGGGATGTGCCGCCGGCGTATCCATCGACCGTCCTGCCTGCGACGTCCAGACGCGCCTCCCCGATTCGACGCCCGCGGGTCCCACCCTCCTCACCTACATGGTCGCGACCGTGAACTGACGGCAACGGCACGCGGAAGGCTCCGTTGACTCCCGTTGACTCCGTGAGGCCAAGCTGCTGCAGAAGCGAGATGATCGCACAAACAGGTCGGCAGAACCGGGATGATCGACCTTCGCGGTGATGCGCCGCCACACGAAAGGCGCTGCAACCTTGGCTGCAGCGCCTTCCACGTGCAGAGGCCGCCCGCCGATCTCAGCAGGGGATCACCATGATCTCGCCCTCGAAGATGATGCAGCTGCCGGCGCACGTGTTGTAGGGGTACTCGTCCCCGCCCGAGGGGCAGTAGCAGCTGGCGGCGATGCCGCTGTCCTGGTGGGCGCGCACGGTGCCGCCCCGGTCCGCTTCGTCGCCGGGGCTGGTCTTGAAGGTCTCGACGCGGATGTCTTCCAGCGCCAGGCGGAGCTTGCGGGAGGTCTGCATGGGCTTCTTCCAGGTGAAGGTGCGGGAGCGCCGCGAGGGGTGGCCTCACGGGCCGACCCGGTGTGGGACGTCTTAAAAGACGCGCCTTTCGCCCAGGAACGCAAGGATCGCCATCAGAATCATGCCGGAGAGGAACTGGATCCCGGGCACGCCGGCAACATCCCCTCGCGAACGGCGCGGTTGGAAGAGAAGACCGGCCGCGCGGCCGGAGGAGATTCGTCCCACCGCCGCAGATCCTTCTTTGGCCTCCGTGTGAGGCGATTCTTTTCCCGACCCTGACGAGCAAGAAAAGCCCCTCGCACGCAATCGCGGTCGAGGGGTCCAGCATCATCAAGAATCACATCATCCCGCAGAGCCGCCGTTACGGTGACGCGTACAGGTTTTCCGAGAGCCACGCCGCCAGCCGCACGAACATCTGGCCGTCCTTGCGGATGAACCCCACGCGGGTGTCCGGCGCGGCTTCCACCACCGCGCGCGGCGACGTGGAGCTCACGAAGACGGTGGGCACACGCGCGTAGCTGCCCAGGGCGCGAAGCTCGCGGCTGCTCTGGATGCCGTCGCGGCCGGGCATGTCGATGTCCAGCACGAACGCGTCCACCTGCCGCTCGCCGGCGGAGGCCCACGAAAGCAGGTCGTCGCCCGAGGGAAAGCGCACCACGCGAAAGCCCTGGTGCTCCAGCCAGGTGCACACCAGCTCCGCGTGAAGCTCGTCGTCGTCCGCGAGCGCCAGCATGGGGAGATCGGTCATCGTCGGATAGGAATCGTCGAACACGGCTCCGGACATGGCAAGGATCGGCCCATCCCCCAGCCGATCCGTATCTTCCCATTCCGCAATGCTTTACCCTTTCCAGACGCCGTGGAAAAGGGTCCACTCGTGTTCCGCCACGGGAACGCACGCTCCCGAACGGGAACACACATCACCCGTTCACCCGTTCACCCGTTCACCCGTTCACCCGTTCACCCGTTCACCCGTTCACCCGTTCACCCGTTCACCCGTTCACCCGTTCACCCGTTCACCCGTTCACCCGTTCACCCGTTCACCCGTTCACCCCTCTTCCGTCTCCGCCCGCAGCAGGGCCACCAGCCGCGCCACCTCCGCCGCGCCCTCGCCCGCCTGCACCGCCTCCTCCGCCGCGGCCGCCGCGTTGGCCAGTGCGTCGTATCCGTATCCCCCCGCCGTTCCGCGCAGCTTGTGCAGCTCGCGCCGCAGCGACCCGCGGTCCCCTTCCCCCGCCGCGGACTCGATGGCCAGCCGGCGGGAGCCCAGGCCGGCGCGAAAGCGGGCGCGCAGCGGGGCCAGAAAGTCGTCCTCCTCCGCGTCGCGTTCCGCATCGGCCACGCGGGCGGCCAGCGCCTCCACCGCCGCGTCCACCTGCGCCAGCAGCGCGTCGGGCTCCACCGGCTTGGCGACGCGCCCCGCGAAGCCTTCCAGCGGCGAATCGGCCAGGGCGGCGGCGGTGAACGCCAGCACGGGGACGGCGTGCAGCGCGCGGATGGCGCGCAGCTCCGCCAGCGCCTGCACCCCCGTGCGCCCCGCCAGGTTCATGTCCAGCAGGATGATGGCGGGCCGCGCCTCCGCCAGCCGCCCCGCCACGCCCGGCGAGCCGTCGTCCACGGCCGCGCGGTAGCCGGCGTGCTCCAGCACCGCGGCCGCGTACGCGCGCAGGTCCGCGTCGTCGTCCACGATCCCCACCGTCTCCGACCGTGCACGGCCAGGCGCGGGACGAGCCGCCACCGCGGCGGCACCGACGGGGTCCGCCGCCGCGGGGAGCGCGATCCAGAAGGTGCTCCCCCGCCCCGGGACGGATTCGACGCCGATCCGCCCGCCCATCGCCTCCGCCAGCATCCGCGACAGCGCCAGCCCCAGCCCCGCGCCGATCACCCGCATCCCCGGCGGATTGACGCGCGAGAACTCCTTGAACAGCCGCGCCTGGTCGCGCCGCGAGATGCCGGGCCCGCGGTCCACCACCTCCACGCGCACGCCGTCCTCCGCCGCGCGCGAGCGGACGATCACCTCCGCGCCCGGCGGCGAGTACTTGATGGCGTTCTCCAGCAGGTTGAACAGCACCTGCCGCAGCCGTCCGGAATCCGTCAGCGCGGGCGGGGCGCCGGCGTCTTCCAGCGCAAGGCGGATGTCGCGCTCCTCCGCCGCCGGCCCCAGCGCCGTCGCCACGGCGGCGATCAGGTCCGGCACGCGCACCGGTGCCAGCGTCACCTCCAGCTTTCCCGCCTCTACCTTGCTGATGTTCAGCAGGTCGTTGACGACGTGCAGGAGATGGCGGGCGTTGCGCAGGATGATCTCCAGGTACTCCGCGCGGATCGCCGGATCCAGCGCATCGGCCTCGCGCTGCAGCAGGGCGCCGAAGCCGATGATGGAGCTGAGGGGGGTGCGGAACTCGTGGCTTACGTGGCGGATGAAGCGCGTCTTTTCCTCACTGGAGCGCTCCGCGTCCTCCAGCCGGGCCCGCAGCTCCTCCAGCTCGGTCGCGGAGGCCGCCTTTTTCGGCGGCACCTATTCCCTCCCGTTCAGCAGGCCGTGACGCTTGCGGCGCTGCCACAGCACCTTGCGCGAGACGCCCAGCTGCTCCGCCGCCGCCGTCACGTTGCCGCCCATCCGCGTGAGCGTCTCGTCGATGTAGCGCGCCTCCACCTCGTCCAGCGTAAGCCCGTTGGGGATGACCAGGCCGTCCACGACCGGTGCCGCGGGCGCGGGGGCGGCGAACGGCTGCAGCTCCACGATCTTCAGCTGCGGCCCGCGGCTGAAGATCATCGACCGCTCGATCACGTTGCGCAGCTCGCGCGCGTTGCCGGGCCAGTCGTAGCGCTCCAGGCGCTCCTCGCTCTCCGGCTCGATCTGCGGCAGCGGCTTGGCGAAGTACTCCGCCGCGCGCTTGGTGAAGTGGCGGGCGATCTCGGGAATGTCGCTGCGGATGGCGCGCAGCGGCGGCAGCGTCTGGCTGGCCACGTTCAGCCGGTAGTACAGGTCCTCCCGGAACCCGCCTCGCGCGACCTCCCCCAGCAGGTCCGTGTTGGTCGCCGCCACCACGCGCAGCGTCACCGCCTGCTCGCGCGTGGCGCCGATGCGGCGGAAGGTACGGCTCTCCAGGAACGTCAGCAGCTTGGCCTGCAGCTCCAGCGGCATGGAGCCGATCTCGTCCAGGAAAAGCGTTCCGCCATCGGCGACTTCGACGAGCCCTTTCTTGGCCTGCTTGGCGTCGGTGAACGCGCCCTTCTCGTGCCCGAACAGCTCCGCTTCGAGAAGGTTGGCCGGCAG
>DASTVC010000929.1:0-2045 GCA_035759295.1 Longimicrobium sp.
CTCGCACCCTCTCCCGCAAGCGGGAGAGGGTATAAACGTCGCGACAACCTGCCGCGCGTTCCCGCACATCCTTCCGCGCGAAGGCTCCTGCCCACCCGAGCAGGTGAAGCCCCGTTCCGCGAGCGCAAGCGAGCCGAGACGGGGCTTATGGCATTTCCAGCCGCGGGCTTCAGCCCGTGGTGCGGCCGATGCGGCCGGCCGCGGCGGCCTACACCCCCGCGCCGGCCGGCTCCCGGATCCCCACAAACGGGACCGAGAACTGGCGCGGACCCTCGACGATGGCGCGGGCCTCGTGGATGGCGTCGGCCACCACGGCGGCGGCGGCGCGGGCCTGCTCCTGAGAGTGGCCCGCCATCACCTGCATGCGGAACCGCGACCCGCGGACGGGCACCGCCGGGTACTCCACCAGGTTCACGAACACACCGCGCTCAAAGATCATCCGCGCCGCCACGCGCGCCACCGGCGCCGCCCCCACCACCACCGGCACCACCGGCGACGGCGCACCCAGCGCCTCTACCCCGCGCGCGTGCAGCTCGCCGCGAAGCGTGCCGATATTCTCGAACATCCGCGCGCGCAGCACCTCGCCCTCCGGCGAACGCACGATGCGCAGCGCTTCCGCCACCACGCACGCCTGCACCGGCGACAGCGCGTTGGAAAAGATGTGCGGCCCGCCGAACACGCGCACGAACTGCCGCACCGCTTGCGAGCGCGTGGCCAGAAATCCGCCGTTGCTGCCGAACGTCTTGGAAAACGCGCCCATCAGCAGGTCCACCTTCCCCAGCATCCCCTGCGCGCCCACGCTCCCCGTCCCCCGCGGCCCCAGCGCACCGAAGTCGTGCGCCGCGTCCACCAGCAGCGTGGCGCCCCACTCGTGGCAGATCGCCTGCAGCTCCTCGATCGCCGGGATGTCGCTGTCCATGGAGAACAGGCCCTCCGTCACCACCAGGATGCCGTTCTGCGCGTCGCGCGAGCGGATCTTTCGCAGGTGCCGACGCACCGCCTCGTTGTCCAGGTGGCGGAAACGGACCACGTTGCGCGTCGCCGCCACGGCGCCGGTCTGCAGGCAGGCGTGCGACAGCGAATCCATCACCACGTAGTCGTTGGGCCCCACCAGCGCCGTGATCGTCCCGAAGCCGGCGCCCCAGCCGGTGGAGAACAGCGCCACGTGCGGCATCTGCACCGCCTCGGCAAGCGCCTCTTCCAGCAGCAGCGACGCCGCCGTGTTGCCGCCCAGCATCGCCGAGCCGGCGCTGTGCAGCCCGTGCTCGCGCAGCGCGCGGTGCGCCGCCTCCAGCACCCGCGGGTGCGTGCTGAGCGACAGGTAGTCCTGCGAAAGAAAGTTCAGCCCCGTCGCGCCCGTCCCCGTCTCGCTGCGCACCGAGCACGCGGCGCGGGGCGCGGCGTCCAGGCTGCGCGAGTACGGCCACAGCCCCGCCCGGCGCCGCGCGTCCTGCCAGTCGAAGAACGGCTCCGTCCGGGCCAGCAGGTCCGGCCCGCCGGGCTGGGCGTAGTTGGAAACGAAGTGGGTATACAGGGGAGACGAAAAGAAATCGCTCGACATCGAGAGCTCCGGACGGAGAGAAAAGGCGCGGGGAAAACGGTGGCGTCCGGCGAAACGCTAAGCGGCCTGACCCCGGAGCAGCGTGTGCCCGGGGTACGGATGGACGACTCTCGGACGGGGGAATTACCCGGCGGAGGGACCTGCGTGGCGGTGAACGCGGCAAAGACTAACCGAAGCTACCGCTGGCGTCAATTGGACGATTCTGCGACTTTTGTGTGGTGGAATCTCCCACACCGGGTGTGCAAGGACAAGACGTTTGCTGCGTTGTTGTCCGGGAGGCCGCGGCGGAGCGCAGGTTGCGGATGCGAGGATACAGGGTTAGTACATGGTCCGCCCGGCCCTACCCGCCGGCGCTGACCCATGGAGTGCGAGCAGAGGTGATGGAAGAGCAGGTAGTCCTGGTGGATGAGAACGACGCCCCTGTGGGCACGCTGGAAAAGCAGCGCGCCCACCTGGAGGGGCGTCTGCACCGCGCGCTGTCGGT
>DASTVC010000930.1:0-3087 GCA_035759295.1 Longimicrobium sp.
CGCCGCCGCCCTGCGCGCCCTGGCCGGCCACACCGCCCGCGTCCGCGCCGACATGGAGATGGAGCCCGACGCGGCGGTCCGCGCGCTGGAGCAGCGGCTGCGCACCGCGCCGCCCCCTCCTCCGCCCGCTCCTCCATCTCCTCCCGGGTCGGACTCCCACGCGGCTCCGGGTCCATCCGCGCCGCCCGCGCCGGCGGACGCGGACGCCGCCCCGGGGACGTTCGTTGCGGAGGATCAGGCCGCCGGGACGCTCCTTCGCCGGACGGAAACCGGGGAGCCCGTCGCCGCCGCACCTCCGGCCGCCGCGCCCGTGCGCCGCCCGCGTGGCGCGACCGCGCGCTGGGGACCCGCCCTGGCGGTCGCCGCCCTGCTCCTGGTGCTGGCGGCCGCGGCGCTCATGCCGTCGCTGGCCCGCGGGCCCGCCGCGGACGCCGCGCAGCCGGCGGAGCGGTACGATCCCCGGCGCATCGCCGTCCTCTACTTCGACGACCAGTCGCCCAGGGGGGACCTGGGATACCTGGCGGCGGGGCTCACCGGCGCGCTGATCGACCAGCTGGGCGGCGTGCCCGCGCTGCAGGTGGTGTCGCGCAACGGCGTAAAGGCGTACCGCGACGGCGAGATGAGCTTCGACAGCCTGGTGGCGCGGCTGCGGGTGGGGAGCGTGGTGGAGGGGAGCGTGCAGCGCGCCGGCGACAGCGTGCGGGTGACCGTGCAGCTGGTGGATACCAACGCGGACAAGCAGCTGGAGAGCCGCACGGTCATTCGCCACGCGGGCGACCTGTTCGCGCTGGAGGAGTCGGTGGGCGAGGAGGTGAGCGGGTTTCTGCGCCGCCGGCTGGGGCGCGAGGTGCGCCTGCGCCAGGCCGCGGGAGAAACGCGCAGCGCGCAGGCGCTGGACCTCTTCTTTCGCGCCGAGGCCGCGCGCGACGAGGCGGCGCGCATGGCTCGCCGCGGCGACCCGCTGGACGAGGGTTCGGCGCTGCGCCTGCTGGCCCGCGCCGACACCTTCCTGGCGGCCGCGGAGGCCGCGGACCCGACGTGGGCCCGGCCGTCGGTCACGCGCGGGCTCGCCGCCCTGACGCGTGCCACGCTGGTCTCCGGCCCGGCGCGTGGGGCGCTGCACCGGGCGGCCGCCGCCTCCGCCTCGCGCGCGCTGGCGCTGGCCCCCGGCGACGCGGCCGCCCTTACGCTGCGTGGGCGGGTGAAGTGGAGGCAGGCGCTGGACGCCGGCGCCACGCCGGACACCGGCCGGGTGGCGGCGGCGGAGCGCGACCTGCGGGCCGCGGTAGAGGCCGACTCGTCCATGGCGTCGGCGTGGGCCGCGCTCAGCCAGCTGCTGCGCGTCCGCGGCCAGCTGGCCGAGTCGGACCTGGCCGCGCGCCGCGCCCTGGCCGCCGACGCGTGGCTGGAGGCCGACGGCCTCATCCTCACGCGCCTGTACTTCACCGCACTGGGGCAGGGGGACTTTCCGCAGGCACGGGAGTGGTGCCAGCAGGGGCGCGCCCACTTTCCCGCCGACTGGCGCTTCGTGGAGTGCAGCCTGACCCTGGCGCGCAACGATCCGGCGGAACGGCCCGACCCGGCGCGGGCGTGGGCGCTGCTGGCCGAGCTCGACCGCCTGGACCCGCCCGCCCGCGCGGCCGGCGAGGGGCGCGCCTACGCCCGCGTGTACCGGCAGGCCGCGGTGGCCGCCATCCTGGCGCGGGCGGGGAAAGCCGACAGCGCCCGGGCCGTGCTGGCCCGGGCGCGGGAAGAAGCCGCCGCGCAGAGCGACGGCTCGCGCGTCGCGTTTCTGTACGACGAGGCGTTCGCCACCCTTCTGCTGGGCGACCGCGCCGGCGCGCGGCGGCTGCTGGACGCGTACGTAGGGGCGCAGCCGGCGCTGCGCCCCTACGTGGCCCGCGAACCCGCCTTCCGCGGCCTGTTCGCGCCTTAGACGCGGCGCCGCACCAGCGGGCGGCGGGGGTCCACCAGCGGGTGCACGCCGGCCGCGCTCACGCAGGCCAGCCGGTTGGAGAGGGTGATGTTCTGCGTGATGGCGGTCCCTTCCTGCCAGTCGATCCAGTCCGAGTTGGGCAGGTGGATGATGGCGAACACCGTCGACTCCTCCGTGGCCCGCACGGCCGGGCCGCCGGCTGCCGCGCTCATCTCCCGGGCGGCGCTCACCAGGATGTCCCCCCACAGCTGCTCGACGGTGGTGCGCTGCGGCGGAATGCTTCCCGACCACTTGTCCAGCATCACGGTCAGCTGCCACGGTGCGGCGCCGCCCTCCACCCCGGCGTAGTACGGCAGCAGCAGCGTCTCGACGGAGCCGTCGGTCCAGAACACGCTGTCGGGAAAGAAGGGCTGCAGTTTGCCGGACCCGCCCAGCCGGTGGCAGCGGGGCTCGCAGCACCCCGGCTCCTCCACCACCAGCGTCACCGACGAGACCTGCGGACGGTCCTTGCGCACGTAGGGGCAGAACGCTTCGAACAGAGGCGGGGCGCCGGACGACACCGGCGACAGCAGGGGCTCCAGCCCCCCGCCGCGGTCCACCTCGTACACCAGCACCTCTCGTCCCCTCAACCCGCTCACGTATTCCGCCACGTCACGCGCGCCCAGCCGGTCGATGGGGGTGGGGACGCCCTGCTCGGTTCCCACGTTCCACACGTTGCTGATGGGGTAGGGCTCCGGGAGCGCGGGGGCCTCCAGCGTGGTTGTGTCGGCCATGAAGTGCAGCAGGGGAAGCTGCCGCAGCCGTCCGTCCTCGATGTAGATCACCTCCACGGTGTTCCACAGCGACTTGAGGCCCACGTAGCCGACCGGGGCGTAGCTGAAGGCCAGCGCGACCACTGGCCGGCTCTCGTCGTAGTAGTACCACACGCGGATGAGGGCGTACAGCACCTCGTACGCCTGGGGGCCTGCCGCCGAGGCGTAGTAGGGGAGCAGGAACTTCTCCACGGCGCTCTCGCTCCAGAAGAGCGCGCTGCACCGCGTCGCGTCGATCTTGCCGCACACGTGGGGATTGCACGGCTGGCGGGGGTCGTCGATGTGCAGCGTGACGCTGAGCACCCTCGGCCGCCGGCGGGCCGACGGGGCGGTGCGCAC
>DASTVC010000931.1:0-6335 GCA_035759295.1 Longimicrobium sp.
AGCCGCAGCGGCCCCGGCATGCGCGGCCCCGGCGAAACGCAGCTGGAGACGGACCGCCGGCTCATCGACCACCGCATCGCCCGCCTCAAGGACGAGCTGGAGCACATCGCCCGGCAGCGGCAGACGCAGCGCAAGGGGCGCCAGGGGCAGATGCGCGCGTCGCTGGTGGGCTACACCAACGCGGGCAAGTCGTCCATCCTGCGCAAGATGAGCGGGACGGAGGTGTTCGTGGAGGACCGGCTGTTCGCCACGCTGGACCCCACCACGCGCGCCATCGACGTGGGCGAGGGGTCGGAGGTGCTGCTGACGGACACCGTCGGATTCATCCGCAAACTGCCGCACCACCTGGTGGCCAGCTTCCGCGCCACGCTGGAAGAGGCGGCGGAGGCGGACCTGCTGCTGCACGTCATCGACGCCTCGCACCACGCGTGGGAGGAGCAGATGGACGTTGTCCGCGAGGTGCTGGCGGACCTCAAGCTGCGCGACCGCCCCACCGTCCTGGTCTTCAACAAGACGGACCGGCTGACGCACGACGAGGAGCATGCGCTGCGGGAGCGCACCTTCCCCGAGCCGTCCATCTTCGTCAACACCATCGAAGAGGGCGGGCTGGAGCCCCTGCGCCAGCTGCTGCACGACGAGGTGCGCAAGATCCGCCCGGACGTGGAGCTTACGCTGTCGTCGTCGCAGGGCGGGCTGCTGGCGGAGATCTACCGCGAGGGCGAGGTGCTGTCGCGCGAGGACAAGGGCGCCGAGATCCACCTGCGCGCCCGCCTGCCCAACGCGGCGCTCGGCCGCCTGCGCAGCCGCGGCGTAAAGGTGTACGGCGGCGGATGAACGCGGCTCCGGGGGTGAAGGACGTCGTTGCGATTCGTCCAGGTAGCGTGCGTCCGCCCGCGGGAGCGAATGGATTCGCCGCTGGGAAAACGCAAAGTCCACCTTCGTGGACTAGGCGGCCCAGCGGCTTGCGGCATTCCAGACGCCTGCGCGTCCGCAACCACTGCTCCACGTCGGAGTGCCCATGCGCTTACGGACCCGCCGACCGTAGATTCCTCGGTCGCGCCAGAGGGTGGAGGTCAGGGAAGATGCTGCGCGGCGCTCCCCACGGAATGACATCGGATTGACTCCAGCATCGGATCACCGCGGAGAGCCCGTTGCCGCGCACCTGTGGATTGTGGGGGCGGGGCGGACGGGGCTCGCGCTGGGGCTGCGGCTGCACCGCGCGCACGCGTTGGGGCGGCTGACGATGACGGGGCGCCGCGTGCCGCCGCGCGAGCATCCCCTGTTCGACGGGCATTCGCCGATCGCGGAGTATCGCTCGTCCATCGAGGACGCGCCGCGGGATGCGGACGCCATCGTGATCGCGGTGCCGGACGAGGCGATCGAGGAGGTGGCGGGGCGGCTGGCACCCATCGACCTTCCCCCCTCCATCCCCATCCTGCACACCAGCGGCAGCCGCTCGACCGACATCCTGCAGGCGCTGGCGGATCTCGGGCACTCGACGGGCTCCGCGCACCCGCTGGCGGCGATCGCGGAGCCCATCTCCGGGGCGGACCGGCTGGCGGGCGCCACCTGGGGCGTGGAGGGCGAGGGGGCGGCGCGGGCCTTGGCGGAGCGCATCATCCACGCGTGCGGCGGGCATGCGCTCCGGATCGCCCCCGGGGGCAAGCCGGCGTACCACGCGGCGGCGGTGTTCGCCAGCAACTACGCCGTGGCGCTCCTTTCCGTCGCGGAGCGGCTGATGGAGCAGGCGGGGGTGGACGCGGCGGATGCGCGCCCCGCGCTGACCGGGCTGGCGGGCGGCGCGGTGGAGAACGTGGGCGCGCGCGGACCGGCGATGGCGCTCACGGGCCCCATCATCCGCGGCGACGCGGAGACGGTGGCGCTGCACCTGGGCCGGTTGTCGGCGGACGAGCGGACGCTATATTCCCTGCTCGGCCGCGAGGCCCTGCGGCTGGCCCGCCGCGCGGGGCTGGACGACGCGGCGGCGGACCGGCTGGGCGCACTGCTGGGGGAGGGGAGTTGAGGCTCTACGTCAACATCGACCACGTGGCCACCGTGCGCCAGGCGCGCGGCACCGACGAGCCGGACCCGGTGCGGGCGGCCGTGCTGGCCGAGCTGGGCGGCGCGGACGGCATCACCGTGCACCTGCGCGAGGACCGACGCCACATCCAGGACCGCGACGTGCGCCTGCTGATGGAGACGGCGCGCACGGTGATCAACCTGGAGCTGGCGGCGGCGTCGGACGTGCTGGCGCTGGCGGAAGAGTGGCGCCCGCACCAGGCCACGCTGGTCCCCGAGCGGCGCGAAGAGGTGACCACGGAGGGCGGGCTGACCTTCAGCGACGCGACGCGCCCCGGGCTGGGCGACGCCGTCCGCCGGCTGAAGGACGCGGGGATCCGCACCTCGCTGTTCATCGACCCCGACCCGGAAAGCGTGCGCGCCTCGCTGGACCTGGGCGCGGAGGCGATCGAGCTGCACACGGGCGAGTACGCCAACACGCGCGGCGCGGAGCGGGATGCGCAGCTTGGTCGCCTGCGGCGCGCGGCTGCGCTGGGGCGCTCGCTGGGGCTGGCCGTGCACGCGGGACACGGGCTCACCTACGAGAACGTGGTGCCCGTGGCGGTGGTGGGGGAGATCGAGGAGCTGAACATCGGCCACTCCATCGTGAGCCGCGCCGTCTTTACCGGCCTGGAGCGCGCCGTCCGCGAGATGGCGGACATCCTGCGCCGCGCCCGCCGCTGAACCCCCCACCCGGACCCGTCTCCATGGCCCAACCGCTCAGCGAATACTTCACGCTGGAAGCCGGCGAGTACCTGGACCAGATGGACGCGCTGCTGGCGGGAAGCGAGCGGCCGGACCCGGTGCGCTTCTTCCGGCTGGCGCGCGGCGTACGCGGCAGCGCGCAGCTGGCGGGGGCGGCGCCGATCGCCGAGGTGGCGGAGCGGCTGGAGGACGGGGCGCGCGCCATTCGCGACGGGCTGCTGCAGTGGACGCCGGAGGTGCGCGACCGCGCCCGCCGCACGGCCGACGACCTGCGCGCGCTGGTGGAGCGGCACGGGCGCTGGAGCGCGGCGGACGACCAGCGCGCGGCGGCGGCGGCGGAGCGCTGGTCCGACGTGCGCGGCGGGCGGCGGCGCAGCGACGGTCCGGGCGACGGCGACGCGCTGTTCGACTTCGTGCGCCGCGAGATCGGCGGGGTGGTGGGGGAGATGGACCGCGCGCTGGCGGAGCTGGTCGCCGCGCCGGAAGGGCGCGAGCCGCTGCGCGTGGTGCTGCGGCGGATGCGTCCCGTGCGCGGGGTGGCGGGGATGGATACGCTCGCGCCGGTGCTGGAGGTGCTGGAGGGGATCGAAGACGCGGCGCACGAGATCCTGGGGCGCAGCTCCGCGGTGACCGGCGAGGAGCTGGACCTGCTGGCGTCCGGCGCGGCGGGGCTGCGCGCTGCGGCGGCATCGCTGGAGGGCGGGCGTGCGCCGGGGGAGTCGGCGGAGCTGACGGCCTTCCGCGAGCTGCGCGACCGCGTGGAAGAGGCGTCCTCCGCGGGCGACGAGGCGGAGGTGGTGCCGCTGAGCCGGCTGTTCGCGGACGAGCCGGGTGGGCACCTGGTTTCCTCGCCCATGGCGCCGATCCCCTCCGGCGAAGGGGTGACGCCGGAGGTGGAGACGTTCCTGCGGCTGGAGGCGACGGGGTTCCTGGACCGCGCCGAGGGGCTGCTGGCCGGCCAGCCGGCGCGGCCGCGGCGCTTTGGGCGGGTGGCGCGCGAGGTTGCGGAGCTGGCGGCCAGCGTGCGCGAGCTGGCGGGGACGTACGGCGCGGCCTCCCTCGCGACGGCGGCGGAGCTGGCGGCCAACCGCCTGCGCGGCGCGGGTTCGCCGGAAGAGGCGCGCGACGCGCTGCTGGGGCTTCGCCATTCACTCCCCGGCGCGCCGCCGCAGCCGGCCGCGGCGCCCGCCGCCGCGCCGTCCGCGGTCTCGGAGACGGCGGAGGCGTCGGCGGAGGTCCCGGCCCCCGCGGCGGAGCCGCGCGCGGACGAAGAGGGCGTGGTGCCGGTGGAGACGCTGCTGTACGCGCCCGACGAGGCGCTGCGCGAGGCGCTGGCGCTGCGCGGCCGCATCGAGCAGCTGGGGGGCGGCCGCGGCACGCCGCTGGGCGACGCGGTGGACGAGCTGTTCGGCCTGGTGGAGCTGGGGCTGGCCGGGCGATCCTGAACTTTCGGAAGAAATCACCCTTCTCGCGATGAAGTCATCCTCATCCCTGAAGGCGGTCGTCGGGATCGCGGCGACCGTCTTTTTTCTTTGGGTCGCACTCCACGAGGTCAAGTGGGTGGAGGTGGGCGCGCACCTGCGCGACGCCAACTGGCTGCTGCTGTCGGCGGCGGTGGTGGTGTCCACGCTGGGGATGTACATCCGCGCCATGCGCTGGAAGCCGCTGCTGGAGCCGGTGGCGCCAGACGTCGGCTTTCGGCCGCGCATCGCCGGCGTCTTCATCGGCTTCGGGGCGAACAACGTCTTTCCCGCGCGGCTGGGCGAGTTCGCGCGCACCTGGGTGCTGGCGCGCGAGGCGAAGATCCCGCTGACCGCCGCGTTCGCGTCGCTGGTGCTGGAGCGCGCGCTGGACGGCCTGGTGATGGTGGTCTTTCTCCTCGTCAGCATGTCGTTGCCGGCGTTCCCGCACATCGCGCCCGGCGGCTACAACGTGCAGGCCGGGGTGCGGATCGTGACGGCGGTCACGGCGCTGATGCTGGGGGTGCTGCTGGCGATGGCGTTCCAGCCGCGGCGTGCCGTGGCGATCGCGGAGCGCATCGCCAACGCGCTGCTGCCCCAGGCGTTCCGGCGCCCGGTGGTGGACGCGCTGCACGCCTTTATCGCCGGGCTGCACGTGCTGCGCAACCCGCGGCTGCTGGCGGTTTCCGTGGCCTGGGCGCTCTTCCAGTGGACCTTTCTGGCGGGCTCGTTCGTCCTGGCGTTCCGCGCCTTCGGGATCACGGAGCCGGGGTTCCTGGGCGCGGTGTTCCTGCAGTCCGTGATCGCGGTGGCGGTGTCGCTGCCGGCGGGACCCGGCTTCTTCGGCCCCTTCGAGGCGGCCAGCGTGTGGGGGCTGGGCCTGTGGGGGGTGGACAAGTCGCGCGCCGTCTCGTTCGCCATCGGCTTTCACCTGGGCGGATGGCTGACGGTTACGCTGGGCGGGATGTACTACGCAGCGAAGCTCAATCTGCGCTGGCGGGACCTGGGGCGCTCGGAAGAGACGGTGGAGGAGGCGGTGGAGACCGACCTGGGTCCCGATGCGCGCCCTGCCTGACGCCGCGGAGGTCCCGGCGCCGGCGAAGGTGAACCTCTTCCTGCGCATCCTGGCGCGGGAGGAGAGCGGCTACCACGCGCTGGAGACGCTGTTCTGCGCGCTGTCGCTGGCGGATACGGTGCGGGTGCAGCGCGGCGCGCCCGGCGTCCGGCTGCACGTGGAGGGCGGGGTGGATACGGGGCCGGCGGAGCGCAACCTCTGCGTCCGCGCGGCGGAGCGGTTCCACGCGGCGCTGGGACAGGCGCCGGCGATCGACATCCATCTCACCAAGAAGATCCCCTCCGCCGCGGGACTCGGCGGCGGCTCGTCGGACGGGGCGGCGACGCTGCGGGCGCTGAACGCGCTGCACGGTGAGCCGCTGGACCGCGCGGCGCTGCTGCGGATGGCGATCGAGCTGGGGAGCGACGTGCCGTTCTTTCTCTGCGGATCGGCGCTGGCGCTGGCGTGGAGCCGCGGCGAGCGCCTGCTCGCGCTGCCGCCCCTGCCGCCGCGCCCCGTGATCGTGGCGCACCCCGGCGTGGCGATGCCGACGGCGGAGGCCTTCCGTCGCATCGCGGAGCGGCGGGGCGGGGGATACGCGCCGGACGCGCGGTCGCTCGGCATCGACCGGCTGCGGGATTGGGATTTCGTTGCGGCGCTGGCGGAAAACGACTTCGAGGCGGTGGTGGCGGAGGAGATTCCGTTCATCCCCCTGGCGACCTCCGCGCTAAGGCAGGGCGGCGCGCGGATCGCAATGATGGCGGGGAGCGGGTCCAGCGTCTTTGGCGTGTTCGATTCCGACGACGCGCGCGACGCCACGCTGGAGCGCATGCGCGGGCTGCGGATGCGCGCGTGGGCGGCGCGGACGCTCGATGCGGAGGCGGCGGTGCGGGTGGAGTGAGGGGGGCGGCGCGCTCCGGCGGGGGCCCTCACCCCCGCCAGGCCTTCGCTCGTTCCTCGCGGCGGCTGGCGACCCCTCCCCCAAACTGCGCCCCAAACTGCGGGGGAGGGGTGGTGCGCCGGACGGTGCAGTGCCTGTCGAAGCGCGATCGAATTCT
>DASTVC010000932.1:0-6157 GCA_035759295.1 Longimicrobium sp.
ATGCGGCAATATGTGAATTATCACATATTTCGTCAAGTTCTTCCGTCGCGAGATTAAACAGGAACGTAGGTCAACCTGATCACATCCTCACCAATCCGATCATGGGTCATAAGGCGGAGCGGCGGCCGGGGTCCGGCGAAATACGGCGTGCCGTGACCCAGCACGACGGGGTGCAGGTAGATTCGGTACTCGTCGATCAGGCCAAGTTCGGTAAGGCTGTGCGCCAGGACCGGGCCGGCGACTTCGATCTCGCCGTCGCGCTCGGCCTTCAGCTGGCGGATCGCGCCCTCGAGGTCACCGTCGACAAGCGTGGCGTTGGGGCCCACCGACTTCAGCGAGCGCGAGACGACCCATTTCGGCTGCTTTCGCCACGCCGCCGCGAAGGCGCGTTCGTCCGCATTCCATTCAGGCTGATCGTCGTCCCAGTAACGCATGATCTCGTACATCCTGCGGCCGTAGATGCTGCCTGCCTGCCCCTGAGCCTCCTCGACGAAGTGGCGGAAGAGCCTGGGGCCGGGCGCAAACCCCGTATGGTCCACGTAGCCGTCCAGCGACTGGTTCATCCCGAACACGAGCCTGGCCATACCGGCTTCCTTTCCTGATTGGATGTTGGGCAGGGATTCCAGCGCTTCGGATGGCCCGGAGCAGGCCCCCTCCGGGCCGGCGCCACCGGCCGACCTTCCCCGAAACTGCCGGGGAGGTCGGGTGTGGGGTCGGGGCTTGGGCGCTTCGGCGGATTGAGTGCGAGATGGTGGGCCGCCCCCCTCCCCGGCCCTCCCCCGCAAACTGCGCGGGGGAGGGAGGTGCGACGCACCCTGTCGGAGCGGGATCGAAGTCCACCTCCCCCAGGGGTTTTTGGGGGAGGTGCGAGCCTGAGCGAGTAAGGGGGCGCCGTCCGGCGCCAGTTCGATCCGCTTCGCCAGCCTCGAGCTTCTGCCCGATCAACTCAGAACACCCACTGCCCCGCGATGCTCACGGCGCGGTAGCGGTAGTCCGCGCCGGCGCCGGGGGCAATCTGGCTGAGGCCGGTGTTGGCGAACAGGCCGCTGAGCACGATGCGACGCCCGGGCGACAGCACGTACGCCACGCTGCCGGACCCGCGGAACGAGCCGCTGGGGTCGCCGTCGCTGCGCACCTGCTGCATGCCGGGGGCGAGCTCCGCGTTCAGGCTCCAGTGGCGCCACTCGCGCAGCCAGCGCGCCGTCACCTCGGCCAGGCCGTAGAAATCGGGATCGAAGTAGCCCTCGTTCAGGTCGCGGTCAAAGCCGAAGAAGCGGGCCCCCACCCCCAGCGTGATCGGCCGGCTGATGCGCCGCGCCACGGTCGCGCTGCCGTTCACCCGCCGGTTCTCCTCCCCCGACACGCGGCCGGTGAAGAGCGCGGTCCCGCCGCCGGCGCCCACCGTCCACCCCTGCGCCGGCGTCCAGCTGCCGGACGCGGACCACTCGTCCAGGTACACCTCGTTCGAGATGAGCACCGTCGTCGCGTCCAGCGCGTAGTGCGCGTACGACACGTTCGCGGTCACCGGATACCGCCCCGGCGAGGAGAGCGAGGCGCGCCAGGTGGGGATGGGATCCACTTCAATGGCGTCGGACTGGCTCAATCCCGCCGTGCCGCTGAGCGCCCAGCCGGGCTCCAGCAGCGTCCACAGCGTCAGCGCGCCGCCGGTGGACGATCGCTCGGCCAGGGTGGCGCCCTCGGGCTCGTGGCCGGCCAGACGGTGGTAGACGTCGAGCTTTACGTCCACGCTGGCCAGGGGGCGCACGGCCGCGGTGGCGGAGGTGGTCTGGATCTTGTTGCCGTCCGTATCCCACTCGTTCACGTACGACGCGCTCGTGCGCGGGGCCACGGACATCCGTGCCCAGCGCAGCGCCTCGCGCGCGTCACGGTCCGAGGGCGCGATGGCGAGCCCGCGCCGCGCCGCGTCCAGCGCCGCCGCGTCGCGCCCCTGCCAGCGCAGCGTCTGCGAGAGCCCCACCCACGCCGCCGCGTCGTTGGGATTCCGCGCGATCACCTCGCGCCAGCGGCGCTCCGCGGGCACCAGCCGCCCGCCCCACGCCGCCGCGCGGGCCAGCCCCCGCAGCGCCTCCGCGTTCGCCGGCTCCAGCTCCAGCACCCGCCGGTACACCACCTCCGCCGAGTCCAGCCGCGACGCCCACGCCAGCACGGTCCCCAGCCCCACCAGCGCCTCGGTGTCGCGCGGGTTGATGCGCAGGATGCTGTCGTATGCCGCCACCGCCGCGTCGAAGCGCGAAGCCCAGGAAAGCACGCGCGCGCGGCTCAGGCCAATGGTCCGATCTTCCGGCGTGATCTCCTGGATGCGGCCGTACGTGGCCAGCGCCTCGTCGTAGTCGCCGGCCCAGGACTCGAACTGGGCGCGGGCCTGCAGCGCGGGAAGGTAGCCGGGCTCCTCCGCCAGCAGCGGGTCCAGCGCCAGCGACGCGGCCGCCGGGTCGCCGCGCCACGCCAGCACGCGCGCGCGATCCACCCGCGCCTCGCGGTTCCTGGGATCCGCCGCCAGCAGCCGGTCGAAGAACGCCAGCGACTCGTCGTAGCGCTCCGCCCAGGCGCGGATGAGCGCCATGCGGTGCAGCGCCGCCACGTCGCGCGGGTTGGCGGCCAGCCGCGCCTCGTACAGCCGCTCCGCCGCGGGGATGTCGCCCGCGGCCCAGGCGCGGTCCGCCTCGTCCTGCGCGCGGGCGGGGACAGCGGAAACGAGGAGGAGGACGAGGATCAGCAGCACACGCGCGACCGCTGGCCGTGCGCGCGGCCCCGCGGGGTTTGCGGGGCTTCCCGCGGTTCCAGCCGCGGATTCATCCGCCCGGGACCGGATCATCGCCCTCCTCCGCGCAGGACGGCGGGCTGCACGGTGCGGTAGACCTCGCGCATGGCGTCGTATACGGGGCGCACGCGCTCGCGCCAGCGCGGCTCCTCCCACGTATCCCAGGTAAAGAAGGCGACGTCGCCCTCGCGCCCCGACGCGGGCCACTGGCGCCATGCCGCCCCGTCGCGCGCGGCGGCGACGATGCGGATCCCGTCCACCGTCCGCGTCCCGAACTCGCCGGGGATGGTGCCTTCCGGGTCCTGCAGCACGCGACGCTCGCTGGGATCCGTGAAGTTCAACAGCATCCAGGGGATGCGGATCTCCATCACCCCCGCGTCGTCCAGCCGCTCCCACATGCCGTCGGGCGGGCCGCCGGGCCACAGGATGCCGCGGTCGTAGCCGAACCCCGCGAACTCCGTGCGGTCGCGGCCAAAGCGGCGGCGGTTGGTGACCACGCGCAGCGAATCGTACACGCCATCCTCGTTGGGCTGCGTGCGATACGGCCGCTTGAAGCGCTGCTGAAAGCGCCCCTCGAAGTAGCCGGGGAGCGGATTGGTGATCGGCGGCGGGGAGGTGGGACGGCCCGCGATCGTCTGGTTCTCGTCGATGGCGAAGGGATTGGACGCGGGGTCCACCATCAGCCGCACCTCGTCCCCCGTGGCGCGCAGAGCGAACTCCAGCCCGACGGGAAGACGCGATCCCACGCGGCCCGGCCAGCGGAAGTCGCCCGCCCGCGGCTCCAGGATGTCGAAGCCCAGCATCAACTCCTCCGGCAGCCGCCCGCCTGCCCCTTCGAAGAAGAGCCAGAGGTACGCCTCGTCCGCGGCGGCGCGGAGCGTCCCCTGCGGCGTCTGGTAGAGCGCCGGCTTTCCGCGCCACGACGCCACCCGGTCGCGCAGCGTGGCGCCGGCGACGACTTCGCCGGGATCCATCGCCAGCATCCCGTAGTGCTGCTCCGCGTCCAGGCGGTTGTACCACAGGCGGTTGCGCTCCAGCGGGATCTCGAACTCGATGACGATCCAGTTCTTCTTGAACCACTCGTCGATCCAGGCGAAGATGGCGCCGCCCGCCATCCCGGCCTCCGCGATCTCGCGCGTCAGCCGGGCGTTGATCTCCGCCATGTTGGGCTCGGTGTGGCCGCCGTGGTGCCACCCCTGCGGCTGCAGGTGCGCGCTGCCGATGCTGGCCGGCACCCCGTACTCGCTGATCACCACCGGCATGTGGTCGTGGTGCCGCTTGAGCTCCACCAGGTAGCCGAAGTAGTTGCTGCGCCCCTCGGATGACGACGCCTGGTTGTAGCCCGGGTCCAGCACCAGGAAATCCGGGTAGTACGGATACGCGTGATACGACGCGAAGTAGCCCGCCGGGAACGCTGTCGTCGGCGTGACGAGGTTGGCGTCCAGCCCGGTGGCGTCGTTGTCGTACTCCAGCGGCCGCACGCCCACGCGCTCGCCCAGCGATTCGCGGACGGCGACCTCCTCCGCCACGGTGGATTCGGTCGGATGCGTGAGCGGGTCCAGCGTGGGCCAGTTGGTGTAGGCGACGGGCCGCTGGGCGCGGTAGGTGTCCGTCTCGTACGAAACGATGTACTCGCTGGCCTTGCCAAGCCACGCGTCCATCGGCGTGCCACCCTGCACGGTCAGATACCGCCCGCGATACCCCTGCATCTCCGGATGCAGCTCGTTGAACGCCACCACGGAGAACGGCTCCCACTCGCGCCCGATGATGAACGCCAGCACCCACGGCGACACGTCGGCCGTGTAGTATCCACCGGCGTGCCCCGGACGCTGCGGGATGTCCGCGCGGCCGTGGAGGAGATCGACGACGCGGCGCATCTCCCCGAAGAACTCGCCCTCCCACTCCGCGTTGGCGAAGTCGTCCTCCGGCGGCAATTCCGCCCAGACGCCGTGGATGATCCACAGCGGCGCGTCGGGGTGGCGGCGGTTCCAGTCGTACAGGGCGCCGTAGAAGTGGGGCGGATGGATGGTGTAGACGCGGATGGTGTTGGTGCCCATCCCCGCCATCTGCTCGATCCAGCGGACGTACGTGGCGCTGTCGGGAAACTCGCTGGGATGCTTGCCGGGGAGCGCCGCGCCCAGGTTTACGCCCTTGATGTAGAACGGCTCCCACCCGCGTGCCGTGCGGATCTCGAAGCGGTCGCGATTCGTCCGTGCGGGATAGGCCAGCTCAGTCGGCAGCACGAGCGGGGGACGATTCGGCCGCGCGGCGGGCGCCGGGCCCAGCCGCGCCAGGAAGTCGCGCGCGTCGGCGTTGTTCGGATCGATCGCCTGCGCGCGGGTGAACGCGGAGCGCGCCGCCTCGCGGTCCTCCACCCGCCAGGCGCTGATGCCCAGGCCCACGAGCGCGTCCACGTTGCGCGGCGACTCCGCGACCACGGCGTCGAACAGGCGGCGCGCCTCGTCGATGCGGTCCTGGCGCAGCGCGACGTAGCCCAGGCCGGTGCGTGCGCCTTCGTGGCGCGGGCAGGCGCGCAGCGCGGCCTCGAAGGCGGTGCGCGCGGCGGCCATGTCGTTCGCGCGATACGCCGTCCAGCCGCGCTCGGCGGCCGGGTTGCCGGCGGCCGGGCACTCCTGCGCCTCGGACGGCGCGGCCTCGGCGCCGCCGGGATCGATCGTCGCGGCCATCAGCGCGCCCCCCAGCGCCAGGGCGAGTGTCGCCAGCTGCATCCTGCTCATCATCCCCATCCCGTTCATACCCATTCCCTTCAAGGTCACGGCTACTTCGACTGGCATCCAACTGCGTCCGCGCGGTGCCCCTCCCCCGGCCCCTCCCCGTTCGTTCCTCACGGAGAGGGGAGGGCGGAGCCGCGGGATCTGAGGATCGCCGAACAGCATCGCACTGGCGCCCGACAGGGCCCTCTCCCCCTGCCCCTCTCCCCCGCTGCGCGGGAGAAAGGGGAGAATTCGATCCCGCTCCGAAGGCCGTGTTCGCATCAGCCTTACCCAAGCGCGCCGGACGTCCCGACTCGCGTCACCTCTCTCCCGCGCTGTTTGCGGGGGAGAGGCCGGGAGAGGGGGCCACTATCGGACGCAGCTCGAACTGTCCGAAGCCTCTCCACCCTCAGCCCCACACCCAACCCCCCCCGGCAGTTTCGGGGGAGGTGGGCCGGTGGTGCCGGAGGGGGCCTGCGCGGAGCCCTCCGAAGCGCCCCTCCCCTTTCCTACGGCCCTGTCACGTCGTCCACCCCCGCAGCCTGGATGGTCTTCATCGTGAAGCCCTTTCGCTCCATGGCGCCCCAGCTCGTGCTGCCGCGCAGGTATTTCCAGATCCCCGGCAGCCGCCAGATCACCGTGAGCTGGCGGTATCCCAGGT
>DASTVC010000933.1:0-3674 GCA_035759295.1 Longimicrobium sp.
GCCGCACGATTCACTCCGCCGCCCCGGATTCGGCAGGGCTCACGCCCGCGGGTGGAAGGACTTGTGGGCCTGCTGCAGGTAGCGGCGGTCCACGTGGGTATAGATCTGCGTGGTGCTGATGTCGGCGTGGCCCAGCATCTCCTGCACGGCCACCAGGTCCGCCCCGCCTTCCAGCAGGTGCGTCGCGAAGGAGTGGCGCAGCGTGTGGGGCGTCACGTGCTTCTCGATCCCCGCCGCCTTTACGTGCGCCTGCAGGATCTTCCACACGCCCATGCGCGTGAGCGGGCCGCCGCGCGCGTTCAGGAACACGCGGCCATCGGACTTCCCCTTGTCCAGACGCGGCCGCGTCTCGCGCAGGTAGATGGCCAGCGCGCCGATGGCCCGCCGCCCGATGGGCACCAGCCGCTCCTTGGCCCCCTTGCCGTACACGCTGGCAAACTCCTCGTCCAGGTGCAGGTTGCGCACGCGCAGGTCCGTGAGCTCGCTCACGCGCACCCCGCTGGCGTAGGCGAACTCCAGCATCGCGCGGTCGCGCCAGGCCAGCGGGTGCGAAAGGTCCGGCGCCTCCACCAGCCGCGCGATCTCGTCCACCGACAGCACATCGGGGAGGCGCTTCCAGGCCTTGGGGGTGTCGATGCGCTCGCTGGGGTCCGCCACCACCAGGTTCTCGCCCAGCAGAAAGCGGAAATAGGTGCGGATGGCGGCCAGGTTGCGCGCGATGGACGACGGCGCCAGCCCCATGTCCTTGAGCAGCAGGATGAAGGCGCGCAGATCCGCCGTGGTGACGTCGCGCGGCCCCGCCCTGCCCTGCGCGCGCGCGAACGTCGCCAGGCGCGCCACGTCGTGTTCGTAGGCGTCGAGCGTCTTGTCCGAAAGCCCGCGCTCGAAGCGCAGGTGGTCCAGGAACATCTCCACCGCGAACGCCAGCGGCGGCGCGGGGGTTTCGGCGGATGGGGGCAAGTGGGAAGTGCGAAAGTGCGAAGGTACGATGGTCAGTCGGCCGGAGCGGTGTGATTACGACGGACCGCCTTCCCAAGCGGTTGAAATCGCGGCTACAACATCACAAAGTCCGCCTGCGCGGACTCGGCGGCTGGGGCGTGTGCGGCGTCTCAGGCACTGGCGCGTCCGCAACTGGGCATCGTCCCGCTTCTTCGCGACCGCCGCTGTGGTGCGGGCTGCCGCGTCGCCGTTCGAGCAGTCGGAGGCTGGATTCTTCGGCCCTGCGACCTTTGGTGCGAGGGGACGATTCCCGGTGGCCGGGCCTCAGAATGACAAACTCGTTGGGTTTTCAGCATCACCCCACCCTCTGTCATTTCGAAGGAGCGCCGGGCTGTACCTGCGGACGCCCCGAACCCGGCGCGCGACTGAGAAATCTACCGTCTGAATCCTCGTGACCCGTCGTCGCGCTCCACACCCGCGGCTACAATCCGCGAAGGCGGATTTCGTGACGTTACAGCCGCGATTTCAATCGCCCGTGACGTCGCTGCCCTTCGATTCCTCGTCGTGCTCGATGATCTCTTCGACGACCTCTTCTTCACCGCGGGTCTTCCACCAGTACCAGGCGAGGATGGCGAACAGGATGGCCGCGGCGATGCCCAGCCAGCGGCCGGACGATTCCACCGCCGCGCGGATCTGCTCCCAGTTGCGGCCGGCCGTGGCGCCCAGGTAGACGATCAGCCCGTACCACAGCCCCGACGCCAGCGCCAGCGGCACCGCCGCGCGCACGAAGCCCATCCCGCTGGTCCCCGCGAAAACCGGGACCACGGCGCGAAAGCCGGGAAGGTAGCGGCTGAAGAAGATCACCTTGCCGCCGTGGGTGGCGTACAGCTGCGACAGGCGCACCATCTGCCGCGGCTGCAGGATCATCCGCCCCAGCCGTCCGGAAAAGAACGAGCTTCCGTATCGCCGCCCCACCCAGTAGGTGAGCAGCGCCGTCCCCACGTTGCTCAGCCAGACTACCAGAAAGGTGAGGATGGGGTCGGTGATGTCGCGGCCGGACAGGAATCCGCCGGTGAGCGCCACGACGTCCGCCGGCACGGGGGGGACGATGTTCTCCAGCCCCGCCATCACGCCGATCACCACGTAGACGAGCGCCTCGGGCAGCCCCTCCATCCACGCGATCAGCTGGTCGACCAGTCCTCCCATCCCCTCACCTCGAAAAGGTCAGCTTCGATTGCCCTGGATCATTCGAACCCGCCAACCTCACACAACTCTCCCCGCACTTTAGCACTTTCGCACTCACTCACGCACTCACGCACTCACGCACTCACGCACTTCACAGGCTGGCATCGCGCCGGTGCCGCGCGTGCAGGGCGTCGATGTCCTCCAGGCTGTCGATCAAGGCCACGGCAAAGGCGGCAATTCCCTCGCCACGGCCAATCCACCCCAGCCCCTCGTTGCTCTTGCCCTTGATGGAGATGTGGTCGGGCCCGATTCCCAGCACCGACGCCAGCCGTTCCTGCATGGCCTGTGCGTGCGGCCCGATCTTCGGCGCCTCGCACACCACCGTGACGTCCACGTTCACCACCTGGTAGTTGCGCCCCTCCAGCAGCCGCACCACGCGCCCCAGCAGCTGCAGCGAGTCGGCGTCCTTCCACTGCGCGTCGGTGGGGGGAAAGTGGCGGCCGATGTCGCCCAGGCCGGCGGCGCCCAGCAGCGCGTCGGTCACCGCGTGCGCCACGGCGTCGGCGTCGCTGTGGCCGTCCAGCCCGCGCTCGTGCGGAATCTCGACGCCGCCCAGGATGAGCCTGCGCCCCTCGGCAAAGCGGTGGGAGTCGTAGCCGTGGCCGATCCGCATGTCGGTTCTGGTGGATGAAAACGCGCGCCGCCACCGGGCCGAATGCCCGGTGGCGGCGGGAACGATACGGGGCCGACCGGCCGCGCGGCAACCATCCGGCCGCCGCGCGGACCGTCCTGGCGCGCTCAGGCGTGCGGGGAACCGGCGGTGGCGCCCACCGCGTGCGCCTCGACCACGTCCATCACCGTGCACTCCACGTGGCTCACGGGGCCGGTGACGCTCACCTCCTCGCCCGTGCCGGCGTAGCGCTTCAGCACGCTGCCGGCGCGGCCGTTGGCGGCGCGCAGCCGGAGCCGCTGCTCGCCCTCGGGGGTGGTGTGCACCAGCTCGTACTCCGCCCCGTCCTGGCAGTAGCTGATGGGGTTGGCGATCACCTCCACCACCCCCTGCTGCGTGGTGGCCGGCTCCCCCGGCTCGCCGCCCGGCCGCGCGGCGGCCCCGGCCACCGGCGCGCCCGCCACGGCAAAGATGCGCACGTTCACCTCCGGCACGATCCCCTGCACGCCGTCGATGGAGGCCAGGCGCCACGGGCCGCCGTGGCCAAGCTGCGCGATGGCGTTGTCCAGGGCTTCCTGGAGGTTGCCATGGGTGGAAGTGCCGGTGAAGACCTGCTCGTTGGGCTTGCTCATGTCCGAATTCCCTCTGGTGTGTGATGGATGAATACCCGCGCGGCCACGCGCCACACGGGGCCCTGCAACTCCGGATCAGGGGATGGATACTGCCGGACGGGCGGGCCAGCGCCGGTGCCTGCAAAGAGGACTGCTCTGAATCGTACACATGAATGTACTCCAATAGATCTGTTCGAAGGCACTGGCCCGCCGCGACCGAATCCTCTGCAGCGGCATCCTGAGCACGTAGAGCCGTGCGGGTGGCGCTC
>DASTVC010000934.1:0-14825 GCA_035759295.1 Longimicrobium sp.
GGTTGTAGTCGACGAGGACGCGGCCGTGCGGCCGCCTGGCGATGCGGTACTCCGCGGTGACCAGCGCGGGGTCGATCTTCTCCATCGCCCGGGCGAACTCCTTGGCGAAGCTCCACACCTGCTTTTGCGTGGGCCCGCGCACGATGGGCACGTAGACGTGGATGCCGGACGATCCCGTTGTCTTGGCGTACGACTTCATCCCCAGCCGCTTGAGGTTGTCGCGCACCATCAGCGCCGTCTGCCGCACCCGCGCGAAGTCGGCCCCGGGGACGGGGTCCAGGTCGAAGTGCAGGAAATCCGGGCGGTTGGTGTCGTCGCAGCGGGCGTACCAGGGGTTCAGGTCGATGCACCCCAGGTTCACCACCCACAGCAGCGACGCCAGGTTCTGCACCATGGGAAAGTCGATGACCGACTTCGACGCATGCTCGATGGAGCAGGTCTTCAGCCACGCCGGCGCGTTCTCCGGCGTGCGCTTCATGAAGAAGAACGGGCCCTTCCAGCCGTTGGGGTACCGCTTCATCACCATCGCCCGGTCCACCAGGTGCGGCAGCAGGTACGGCGCGACGGCCACGTAGTAGCGCAGCAGGTCGCCCTTGGTGATCCCCAGCTCCGGCCAGAACGGCTTGTTCAGGTTGGTCAGCCGCACCGCCCGGCCGCCCACCCGCACGTCGCACTGCTTTCCCTTTTCGGGGATGATGTCGGGCGACACGTCCGCGTCGGCCACGTTGGGCGGCGCGGGCTTTCCCCGCGGCACCGGCTTCTTTCGCGCGGAGGATGCGGACGACGTGGATGGGGACGATGCGGCGCGTGGGGTCACGTGCGGTCCTTCCAGCGGCGGGGTTCCAGCTTTGGCGGACGCTTTCCCTTGCGGACAGCGCCCAGCACGGGCGCGTACTCCAGCTCGGGGCCTTCCTTGGCGGCGCGCAGCATCAGTCCGCCCCGGCTCATGTCGCCGCGGCCCACGAAGTCGGTGGGAAAGAGCAGTCGCTCGCCAAAGATGCGTGTAAGCACGTCCACGTACTTGTCGGATGCAATGCTGCCCAGCAGCACGTAGCAGGTCTCGGGCCCCGCCGCCTCGTCCACGGCGCGGGCGTGCTCCTCCAGCGGCCGGCGGTAGCGCGGGTTGGTCAGCGCCACGTCGCCGTCCGCCCACTCCCGCAGCAGCGGCAGGGTAATGTGCGACTCGGGCGGCACCAGCCCGCGCGTGGGCGTGATCACCAGCGCGCCCGGCAGATCTTTCGGCGGCCGCGAGAACGCATCGACGTAGGCCATCTTACCGCGGAAGTACAGCCCGCTCAGAAAGCTGAACACCTCGCCAAGAGGCGCGCCCTCCGCCGTGCGCAACTGCCGCGCGAGCGGGAACGATGCGGCGTCGCGCATCACCATCTGCCCGCGCTTGCCCCCGCAAAACGCGGGCGACAACAGAAAAATTCGAGGAGTATTCATGGCCCCGTACGGCGGCAGAACGCGTGCCGGATCGTTTACCACGTTCACCTTCCGCCATCGCGCAAACGCTCTAAGTAGCGCCCGTTGCGCATTCTCCGGAGGCGTGACAGGATGTGCGCGCCGCATGTGCACTTCGTCCATCTATTGCCACGTATAACGTTATCCGTTATAGTGGATGCAGCTTCGACGGATCGGTGCGCGGCGGTGACCGGCAGTCCATCGCCCCCCGATCCCGGACGGCACAATGATCCTCTCGTTCAAGGATGAAGGCACCCGCGACATCTTTCTGGGTCACGACACCCGGCGAGCGAGAAAGGCATGTCCGCGGTTTCTGTGGAATGCAGCGCATGAAAAGCTGATGCTGCTGGAACTCGCGAAACTCCTCGATGACCTGCGGGAGCCTCCGGGCAATCGGTTGAAGCGTCTTCGGGGGGACCGATTGGGTGCATACAGCATCCGGATCAACGATCAGTATCGCGTGTGCTTCGGCTGGGGGTCCGGTGGGGCAGAAGACGTCGAGATCGTAGACTACCATTGACGTGGAGAAGAGCATGCGGAACCGTACGCCACCGCCGCCCAATCATGAGGTGGCGCAGCAACTGATGCAGCACATACATCACAACCTGCCGACGCACCGCACGCCCACGCCGCCGGGGGAGATGCTGCTGCATCAGTTTCTGATCCCTTGGGGGATGACGCAGATGGAACTGGCCCGGCGCATCGGCGTCTCGTACCCCCGCGTGAACGAGATCGTGAAGGGCAAGCGCGGGATCACGCCCGACACCGCGCTCCGGCTGGCGCGGCTGACCAACATGACGGCCGAGTTCTGGATGGGCCTTCAGGAGGGGTGGGACCTGTGGCATGCCATTCACTCCGACACCGCGGCCGACATCCTGAAGATCGAGCCCATGCCGAAGGGCAGGATCTACGAAGAGGGCGAGGAAGACGAGGTTGAACAACTCGCCGCGGACTGATCCACACCGGCTCGCGTAGATTCCCACCGCGCGCCGCTCCGCTTGTCCAGCGGGGCGGCGCGCGTCTACGTTAAGAGGACTCCCCCGCAATGCGTTCCCACCCGGAGGTGCGCCGATGGCCCGATTCTACATCCGCCCGCAGTCGCCGCGCGGCATCACGCTGGGCATCGCCGTGCTGCTGTGGCTCATGGGAGCGCTGGAGATGCTCGCGGGCGTGGAGCTGCCGGGGGACCTGGGGCAGATCGCGCTGCTGGTGGGCGGCGCGCTGCTGATCCTGGGCTGCCTGCTCAAGGGGCTTTGAAGTACCTGATTCCCGACCTCTGATGAAATTTCGACGTGCTCTCTCCGTCTTTGCCGGCGCGGCGCTGGCGTGGGCTCCCTCACTGGGCGCGCAGGCGCCGCGGACGCCATCCATGGACGAGCTGATGCGCCCCGGCGTGTCGCTGGAGCTGGCGCGGCACCGCGCGGCCACGCTCCGCGGCGTGCGCTACGGGCTGGAGCTGGACGTGACGGCCCAGGACAGCGCGCCGGGCCGCGTCTCCATCACCGTGCAGCGCGGGGCGGACGCGGGCGACCTGGTGGTGGACTTCCGCGGCCCGTCGCTGGGCACCGTCACGGCGAACGGGGCGACGGTGACGGACGGGGAGTGGAAGAACGGCCACCTCCGCATTCCTGCGCGGTGGCTGCGCGACGGCGAGAACACGGTGGTGGCGGGCTTCACGGCGCGCATCGCGGCGGCGGGGACCAGCATCATCCGCTTCAACGACCAGACGGACGGCGCGACGTACCTCTACACGCTGCTGGTGCCCGCGGACGCCAACCAGCTCTTTCCCTGCTTCGACCAGCCGGACCTCAAGGCGCGCATCGGCTTTCGCATCGTGGCGCCGCGCGAGTGGAAGGTGCTGGCCAACGGACCCGGCGTCCGCGAGGAGCGCGGCGAGACGGCGGCGTGGACCTTCCGCGAGACGGAGCCCATCAGCACCTACCTGGCGGCGTTTGCCGCGGGGCCGTGGCGCACCTGGACGGACCGTCCGGACGGCGACGACCTGCCGATCGACCTGTACGCGCGGTTCAGCCGGGCGTCGGAGGTGGACGCGGACACGCTGCTGGCGGTGAACCGGCGCGCCGTGCGGTGGCTGGAGGGGTACTTCGGCGTCCCGTTCCCCTTCGCCAAGTTCGACATGCTGCTGGCGCCGGCGTTCCCGTTCGGCGGGATGGAGCACGTGGGCGCCATCTTCTACAACGAGAACCAGTTCATCTTTCGCGAGGCGCCCACGCTGGCGCAGCAGATCGGCCGCAAGTCCACCATCTACCACGAGGTGGCGCACCAGTGGTTCGGCGACCTGGTGACCATGGAGTGGTTCGACGACCTGTGGCTCAAGGAGGGGTTCAGCACCTACATGGCGGCGCGGATGCAGGACGAGCTGGACCCCGGCAGCGAGGCGTGGAAGACGTTCTACCTGCGCAACAAGCCGCTGGCGTACGCCACCGACCAGACCAGCGGCACCACGCCCGTCTGGCAGGAGCTGGGGAACCTGGACCTGGCCAAGAGCAACTACGGCCCCATCGTCTACAACAAGGCGCCCGCCATCCTCAAGCAGCTGAACTTCATGGTGGGCGATTCGGCGTTCCGCGCGGGGCTCACGCTGTTTCTGCGGCGCCACGCGTACGCCAACGCCACCTGGCGCGACCTGCTGAATGCGCTGGAGCAGACGTCGGGGATGCAGCTGGACGCGTTCGGCGAGCAGTACATTCTGCGGGCGGGAATGCCGGTGGTGGAGACGGCGCTGCAGGTGCGCGGGGGGATGATCGGGGGCCTTTCACTGCGCCAGCGCCCCGTGCGGCAGATGCCGGGCGACCCGGGCGGGTTCTGGCCGATCCACACGCAGGTGCGCCTGGCGTACACGGGGCGCGAGGACGTGGTGATTCCCGTCAGCGGCGCGGGGGAGACCATCGACGTTCCCGGCGCGCGCGGGCTGCCGGCGCCCGACTACGTGTGGAGCAACGACGGCGACTACGGCTACGGCCTGTTCCTGCTGGACGAGCGCAGCCGCGAGTACGTGGCCGAGCACGTGGGGGATGAGGACGACGGCCTGCGCCGCGCCATGCTGTGGGGCGCGCTGTGGGACGAGGTGCGCGAGGCCCGGATGGACCCCGCGCGCTTTGCCCGCACGGTGATGCGCGAGCTGCGGCGTGAGCGCGACGAGCAGATCGCGGGGCTCAACATGGGCCGCGCGTGGACGGCGCTCTCCACCTACGCGGAGCGCGGCGCCAACGACCCGCTCTACGGCGAATGGGAGCGGCTGCTGCAGGCGCGCTCGGCGGACTCGACCCTGAGCTACGGCGCGCGCAAGGCGGCGCTGGACATGCTGGTGGGAACGGCGCGCACGGACGCGGGCCGCGCGCTGCTGCGCGAGTACCTGGCCGGCTCGCGCACCTTCGGCGGCGAGGCGGTAAAGCAGCCGACGCGCTGGGGGATCGTGGAGCGGCTGATCTCGCTGGGCGAGCCGGAGCCTGACGCGTTGATCGCCGCGGAGTCCGCGCGCGACACCACGGCCGACGCGGGGCGGCGGGCGTTCGTGGCGGGGGCGGCCATCCCGGCGGCGGACGTAAAGGCGCAGTACTTCGGCCGCTTTCTGGACGATCCCAACCTGAACGAGGAGTGGGCGACGGCCGCGTCCGGCAACTTCAACGCGCCGCTGCACTCCGACCTCACGCTGCGGTACCTGCGGCCGTCGCTGGACCGGCTGGAGTGGATCCGCGACAACCGCCGCATCTTCTTCCTCCCGCGCTGGATCAGCGCGTTCATCGGCGGCCACACCTCCGCCGAGGCGCTGGAGGTGGTCGACCGCTTTCTGGCGGAGACGCCGGAGCTGCCGATCGACATCCGCCGCAAGGTGCTGCAGTCCCGCGACGAGCTGGAGCGCACCGTCCGCATCCGGGAGGCCGCCGCGCAGGGCCGGCGGTAGTTGCGCGGTCCGGGCGGGTCTGGCCTGGTGCCGCGCGGCGGTTCGATTCCGCACGGCACCTGCCGCGTCATCTCATCCCACTTTCATCGTATCTCCATGCGCGTTCCGATCATCGTGATGGTGCTGTCCCTGGCGGCATGCGGCGAGACGCGCGGCATGCCTCCGTCCGCGAACGCGCCGCGATCTGAGGCCGGCGCGGTGTACTCGGTGCTGCTGGACTCCATGGAGCGCCATGAGCCGGGCACTCGTCTCATCCACCGCTACGTGCAGGTGGAGACGCTCGAGGGCAAGGAGACCGCGCCCCGCCGCAACGAAGACCTGCTCCGCGGCGTCCCGGAGGTTACGCCCGAGTTGCTGGCCGCGTTTCGCGCCGCGAACGAGCAGGTGATCGACGTCCGGGCGCTGGCCGCGCGCGATGACGTGGAGTGGATTACTCGCGACAGCCTTGACGGTGTAAGGCGTGGCCGGAGGGAGAACCTGACGAGCCCGTCCGCCTTCTCCACGACCCGCTTCTCCGCGGTCGGCTTCAGCGCGGATGGACGCACCGCGCTGGCGTACGTCTCCTACTGGTGCGGCGGTCTGTGCGGGAACGAACACTGGGCGCTGCTGGAGCGCCAGGCGGACGGACGCTGGGTCATGCGCCGCGCCCTGGTGACTGTCATCTCCTGATCGGAGGGACCGAGATGCTCGCTGCCTGCTTTCCCCTCACGGCCTGCGCCGCGGCGCTGATGATGCTGGCGCGCATCTGCGGAGATGCGCCGCACGGTGCTGGAGCGGGTGGAGGCGCTGTCGCGGTGGCAGGCGAACTGAGGTGCGGAGAAGAGCACGAATGAACGCGGCTGTCCATCCGTCGAGCGCAGCCGGGCGGAGACGCCGCCCGGCTGCCGGCTGATCCTAGCACATGCCGCCGGGGCCGGTGCACTCGCGGTTGGTGTTGCAGTATTGGGCGTCGGTGCGCGGGACGATGCAGTAGCAGGTGTTCTCGCCATAGGTGACGGTTTCGTTGCACTCGTTGTACCACGTGGGAAACGAGCAATTGCCCGTGTGGCCGACGACAGTGCCGCGCTGCGCCCGTATCTCGGGCGTCGTCCTGAACGATTCCACGGTCAGGTCGCCGAGGCTCATTCTGGTCTTCTTCATGGTCTCTCCTCATGGCTGGAAGTTCCGTGATCGGCATGGCGTGCCGGAGCGCCCCGTGCCGCATCGCGCAGCCCCATAATAAGGCCGGAATGGGTCGTACGCCAGATTCCGTCAGGATATGATTGGGCGGTGCGGATATCGCCGGATCAGGGTTAGATTGGCGGACGCGCGGCTCTTATCTGGGCGGCGTGTTCGCCTTTTCCGGGTGGATGGATGTCGCTACTCGTGGTATGGCTCGCAACGCTCGGGGTGGCGGTGGCGAGCGCGGTGATCCCCGTCATCAACATCGAGATCTACCTGCTGGGCGCGGCGGCCCTTGCGCCGCCGGCCATGGCGGTGCCGCTGGTGCTGGCCGCCACCATCGGCCAGATGATGGGCAAGGTGGTGATGTACTTCGCCGGGACGGGCGCCGTAAAGCTGCCGGGAAAGCGGCTGCAGGCGGCGCTGGAGGGGATGAACGCCACGCTGCGCGACCGTCCGCGCTCCGGCGGCGCGCTGGTGTTCGCGAGCGCCGCGTCGGGCTTTCCGCCGTTCTTCATGGTGACGGTGGCCGCGGGCGCCGCGCGGATGAACCTGGCCGCGTTCGTGGTCCTCGGCTTTCTGGGCCGCCTCATCCGCTTCGCCGTGATCGTCGCGCTGCCGCACCTGGCCAAGGACCTGTTCTGACGGGAGCGCCACGCTTCACCCCCGCCGCTTCCCCCTTTCGCACTCCCGCACTCTCGCACTTTCGCACTCCACCCCGTATAATCCGCCCCGACTTTCCAGCAGACGCGACACGAACCCGGCTTTTCAGCCCCACGGAGAACGCATGGCAGACGCTGCACGCGGCACCGTCCTTCCCGTCCGCCACCAGCCGCCGCTTCCGCGCGAGCGGATGATCGTCACCGACGCCCCCGACGCCGAGGCGATCGAGATGGACGTCGTCATCGTGGGCGCGGGCCCGGCGGGGCTGGCGTGCGCCATCGAGCTGGCGCGGCTGATCCAGAAGGACACCGAGGCCGGCGGCACCCTGGGCGAGACGCAGATCGCCGTGCTGGACAAGGCGTCGGCGCTGGGCGAGCACAACCTGTCGGGCGCCGTCGTGAACCCCCGCGCCTTCCGCGAGCTGTTCCCGGAGCTGCAGGATTCCGACTTCCCCTTCCGCGACAAGGTCGACAAGGAATCCGTCGTCCTGCTTACGGAGACGGGCTCCATCCCCATCCCCACGCCGCCGCCCATGCACAACGCGGGGAACTTCACCGCGTCCATCAGCGAGATCTGCCGCTGGCTGGGGGACAAGGCCGAGGGGCTGGGCGTGAACGTCTTTCCCGGCTTTCCGGTCGATTCGCTCCTGGTCGAAGGCCAGGCCGTGCGCGGCGTGCGGACCACCCCGTCCGGCCAGAGCCGCGACGGCAGCGGCGGCGAGCCGCCCACGGACCTTACCGCGCGCGTGACCGTGCTGGCCGAGGGGACGCGCGGCGCGCTGGGGCAGGCGTGGACCCAGTGGCAGGGGATCAAGAGCGACAACCCACAGATCTTTGCCCTGGGCGTAAAGGAGCTGTGGGAGACGAAGGTGCCGCTGGACCGCATCGTCCACACGCTCAACTGGCCGCTGCCGCGCGACGCGTTCGGCGGCAGCTTCATGTATCCGCTGGAGCCCAACCTGGTGGCCATCGGTCTGGTGGTGGGGCTGGACTACAAGCAGACGACGCTGGACGTGCACCAGCTGCTGCAGCGGATGAAGCAGCACCCGTACTTCAGGAAGTACCTGGAGGGCGGCGAGATGGTGGAGTGGGGCGCCAAGACCATCCCCGAGGGCGGCTGGTACGCCCTGCCGCAGCGCAAGAGCGGCGACGGCGTGGTGATGGTGGGCGACACCGCGGGCTTCGTGGACGTGCCCTCGCTCAAGGGCATCCACTACGCCATGCAGAGCGGCATGTTCGCCGCGCGCGCCATCTTCGAGGGCCTCAAGAAGGGCGACGTGTCCGCCGCGTCGCTGCAGGCCTACGACCGGATGGTGGACGGCAGCTACATCCGCGACGACCTGTACAAGAGCCGCAACCAGCGCCTGGCGTTCAAGGACGGGTTCTTCGTGGGCGGCTTCAAGGCGGCGCTGATGACGATCAGCGGCGGCCGGCTGTTCGGCGGCCGCATCGACATGCACTCGGATGCCGAGACGCCGCGCAAGGTCACGCCGCCCGCGCCGTTCACGCCGGACGGCAAGCTGACCTTCAGCAAGGTGGACGCGGTCTTCAAGAGCGGCAACCAGACCCGCGACGACATCCCCAGCCACCTGGTGGTGGGGCAGGACGTGCCGAAGGAGGTCGCCGAGCTGTACGTGCACATGTGCCCCGCCGGCGTGTACGAGCTGAGCGGCGACAAGCTGGTGGTGAACGCGCCCAACTGCATCGACTGCAAGGCGACCGACGCCATTGGCCCGCGCTGGACTCCGCGCGAGGGCGGCAGCGGCCCGTCGTACAAGCGGATGTGATTTCCGTGGATGCATGACGGCCGATGCCGGGCGCTCCACGTGGGGCGCCCGGTTTCTCATTGGGTGGGATTCGCGTCCCCGGGATCTCGCGGGAGCGATTGAAAATCGCGGCTACGACATCACGCTGTCCGCCTTTCGCGGACACGACGATACGCACTCGGCCGGTTTTCTGCATGGCGCCGCAATCCGGAACGAACCGCAATCAATCGAAGTGGATCCTGCAGATGACGTGCATCCCACCTGAATTCGTCCGGCCGGCGTGCGCCTGAAGCGTCCGAGGCTCCGCCGCCGCATCGTGCGCAGGCGCAGGCGAAAGCTGTGGCCGGTCGAGCTGGTGCCGGCCGGTGGGGTGGATCGTGCGCTGCTGGAGGATCTGGGCCGCGCGCTGGAGGTGGAGCTGGGGGTGCAATGGTCGGTGGGCGATGCACTGCCGCTGGACGACGCATGGAGGGAAACGGATAGCGGCCTCTATCGCTCCATCCACCTGATCCACGCGCTGATGGACCGCGTGGAGGGCGGGGAAGGAAAGCGGCCGCGGACGTGGCGGCTGGCAATAGCCGACGCAGGCCTTTGCGCGGAGGGCGTGGGAGAGGTGCTGGGCGAGGCCGCCGTCGAGGGGTGCTGCGCCGTCGTCGCCGTGCAGCCGCTGCGCGCCGGATCGGGCGCGGACGGCGAGGTTCTGCGTGCCCGGCTGCTCACGGAGGCGGTGCACGAGATCGGCCACCTGTCCGGCGTGGCGCACTGCGGGCGCGCATCGTGCGTCATGTTTCCCTCCCTGCACATTGCCGAAAGCGACCTCAAGGGGCACACATTCTGCGCTGAGTGCCGCCGCACGTTGAACTTGCGCGGATTACAAGAGACTTGACGCCCGCGCCGCATTGATCCTAACTTGACGCTCGATCCGGTCCCGACCCTATCGCGCCACCTTCCTCACGCCAGTTTGCCGAACACGCAGAACCCGGCCCCGCGCCTCGGAGGAATGCCGATGGGCTCCGATACGCCCCGTTCGCTGCGCCGCGCCTATGTCGATTGGGTGGAGGAGCAGATCGAGGAGTTCAAGGAGCGGATTCCGCGCTCGCACCTGCTCGCCATTGCGGACGAGGTGGTAACCGAGCTGCGGATGAACCCCGACGGGCAGTACCAGCTCACCGAGCTGCTGATGTGCAACGCCATGGACCGGCGCATCTTCAGGATGCTCAAGCTGCCGGGGTACCGTGCGTGGTGCGCCCAGCGCATGGCCGAGCGCCAGACGGTGATCAGCTTTCCGCTCCCGGAGCGCTTCGTCTCCACCCCCGTCGCCGCGCCGGCGTCCGTGCCGCGCCTGGCCATCGTTGCGGAAGAGGACGAGCCGGAACGCCTGGCGTGTGTCGGATGAACGCGGCAGGCCCGTAACGGACTGACACGCATTTCGTACCACCGTTGAACGGCTGTCTTCGCAACCTGTTGCGGAGCGGCCGTTTGCGCATACTTGCGCGTTCGGTACGGCAGGTGCATCTTCTACGCTGCCCGAACGCGTGGTTTTCGCGCGGGGCCCTCTCTCATCGGTTCTCAGCACGATGTTTTTCGACGAGCACGCCGACATGGAGTCGGCGGACCGCTTTCCCGCGGTGGGGATCGTGGTGCACGACAATGCGCCCCCTCCGGGCCGCGCGCCGCGCATTGCGTTCGTGTGGGGCGGCGAAGATGCCGCCACGCCGTCCCTGCCCTTCGGCCGCTGGAAGCCCGGAGCCCGCGCCGCGTAAAAACGCGCCGGATCCTGGCCATTGGAAGCATACGGACGGCGGATGAGCGCGGCTCATCCGCCGTTTTGTCGGTACGAAGGTACGTGGGTGCGGACGTGCGGTTCTGATACGAGATCCGGAAAAACAGTGTCATTCTGAGGAAAGGCGCCGCGCCAGACCTTCGGATTCCACCGCGGCCCGTGCGCCGACCGAAGAATCTGCCGGATGGGCGCGCCGGCCCGTCGGTCACGATGGCTCCCGTGCGAGAAGCCTCCCGCTCGACAGGCCGCGCCCTTGCCGAAGGAGATTCTTCGGTCGGCGCCCCGGATCCGCGCGAGCGGAAAAATCACGCGGGCGCCTTCCTCAGAATGACACCGATCCTCACGCGTAGTGTTTTCTCCGATTCGGACGATCCGTTCGGTTGAAGCCTCGCGCAGTTTGCGGGGCTTTCCGCTGTTGTTGCGGCGGCTTCAGCTGCTCCAGCCGCCGAGCCAGACGAAGCGGGCGGATCGCCACCCTCGGCGATCCGCCCGCTTCATTTCCGTACCTTCGTACCCTCGTACTTCGTACCCGCCCGGCTTACACCGCGTCGGACAGCGACGTGAAGGTAAAGTCGCGCGCCTTGAGCGCCGGCACCATCACCGCGCCGCCCGCGCCGTCTTCCGAGGCCGACACGCGCACCGGCTCACTCATCATCTCGATGTTGTTGAGCAGGAAGATGGGCGACTCGTTCCAGCGCAGGTTCTTGACCGCCGACGTGATGCGCCCGTTCTCCACCAGGAACGTGCCGTCGCGGGTAAGGCCCGTGAACAGGATGGTGCGCGGGTCCACCGGGCGAATGTACCACAGGCGCGTAACCAGCAGGCCGCGCTCGGTGGAGCGGATCATGTCCTCCACGCTGCTGCTCCCGCCGCTCATGCGGTATGCCTGCGGAAAGCCCGTGGGCTGGCGGTTGTTGCGCTGCGCCCAGAACCGGTTGTACACCAGGTCCTTCAGCACGCCGTTCTCCACCCAGGTGGTGGCGTTGTTGGGCAGCCCCTCGCCCGAGAAGGGGATAGCCGCCGTGCGCGGGTCGGACGGGTCGGTGGTGATGGTGACTCGCTCGTCCAGGAACTTTTCGCCGATCTTGTTGCCGCCGCCCTGCTTGCTGAAGAACGAGCGCCCCTCGTCGGCGTTGCGCGCGTTCATGCTGAACACCATCAGGTTCACCAGGTTGGCCACCGCGGTGGGCTCCAGGATCACCGTCCACTCGCCGGGCTCTACCGCGCGCGGGTTGCGCGACAGCTCGGCCTTGCGGATGGCGCGCTCTCCCAGCTCAGCGAAGTTCAGCTTGGTGAAGTCGTTCTCGCTGCCGCCGGCCCAGCCGCTGCCGGTGCCGTCGGGCGTGCGCACCGTGGTGGTGAAGCTGATGCCGGTGGCGCGGGCGTAGGCGAACAGCCCCTTCTTGTTGGCCACCGAGTTGGAGCCCGTAAAGTGCGTCAGGAACCCGGTGCTGATCAGGTTCTGCCGCGCCGCCGGGGCGGTGATCTCCATCACCGCGCGGGCACGCTGCTCGGGGGTCAGCGTGGCCGTGCTCTCGAAGAACGGCTCCACCGGCAGGTACTGCTGCGGCGGCAGCTCGCCCAGGTACTCGGGGTCCTCGGGCACCAGGCGGGCCAGCCGCTCCGACGTCTGCACCACCTGCCGCAGCGACTCGTCGTCGAAGCGGTTGGTGGTGGCCGACGCCGTCTTCTTGCCGAAGGCGCTGGTGACGGTGACGTTTGCGTCGTACGCGTCGCCGGCCGTGGACACCTGGTTCACCGCGAAGCGGGTGTTCCCCTGGGTGCCGCTGTTGATGTTTACGCGCGCCTCGTCGGCCGTGGAGAACGACAGGACCTTCTGGGCCAGGGCCTCGGAGTCCGCGCGCGAAAGGTAACGGGGTTCGGGCATTGCTCAGGCTCTCCGGCCGGTGTTGATGACGTTGACGCCGCGGAAGCGCGCCGCGGGGCAGCCGTGCGACACGGCGTTGCTCTGCGAGGGCTGCCCCTTGCCGTCGTTGAACGATCCGCCCACGAAGTAGGTGCTGCGCCCGCCGATCATGTCCATCCCGTTCCAGAACTCCGGCGTGCGCATCTGGTACGCCACGTCCTTGAGCGGGCCGGTGATGCGGCCGTTCTTGATCTCCTTGAACACCTGCCCGCCAAACTGCGCGTTGTAGCGCTGCTGGTCGATGCTGAACGAGCCGTCGCCGTCGATCAGGATGCCGTTCTCCACCCCCGACACCAGCTCGTCGACGCTCACGTCGCGCTCGGCGTTGGGGAGCAGGTTCACGTTGGGCATGCGCTGGAACTGCACCGCGTCCCAGCTTTCCGCGTAGCTGTTGCCATGGCTGCGCACCGGCTTGCCCGTCTGGCGGTACCAGTCGGCCAGCCACGGCGCCTGCTCGCGCGTGGTCTGCAGGTCGTTCAGCACGCCGTCCTTTACGATCAGGTACTCGTCGGGCTTCACGCCCTCGTCGTCCCAGCCGATGGAGGACAGGCCGCCCGGGGTGGTCCGCTCCCCCTGGATGTTCATGAACTCCTTGCCGTAGCGGAACTTGCCCAGGAAGTTCTCGATGGGGTAGATGAACGAGGTGCCCGCGTAGTTGGCCTCGAACCCCATGATGCGGTCCAGCTCGGTGGGGTGCGCGATGCTCTCGTGGATGGTGAGCCACAGGTGCGTGGGAAGGAGCACCAGGTCGTAGCGGCCCGGCTCCACCGGCTTGGCCGTCAGCTTGGCCACCGCCTCCTCGGCCCAGCGGGGCGCGTTCTCCACCAGCCGCGCGTCGCGCACGTGCTCGTACCCCATGGCGCGGGGCGCCACGTCGGTGCTCTGGCGGTTCTGGAAGTCGCTGCCGTCCGCCGCCACCGCCGTGATCTGCATCAGCGGGTACGAGCGGTAGATGGTCTGCTCGATGTACGACCCGTCGGTGGACGCGAAGGTCTTGCCCAGGCGGGTGCTGAACATCACCGAGTTCACGAAGCGGGCGCCCTGCACGCCCATCGCCGCGGCGTTGGCGCGCAGCAGAAGGTCCACCTTCTCCTCGATCGACACGTCGAAGGGGTCGATCTCCACCGGCGAGCTCCACTTGCCGTCCGGGACGCGCTCCACGGGCGCCAGCTCCACCGGGCGCTGGCGGGCGGCGGCGTTGGCGCGGGCCTGGGCCACGGCCTGCTGCGCCACGCGCACCACCTCTTCGGCGTTCAGGTCGCGGCTGGCGGCAAAGCCCCACGAGCCGTTGGCGATCACCCGCACGCCAAAGCCGTACGTCTCGGCGTCGTTGAAGAAGGTGATCTGGCGCTCGCGGGTGCCCAGCGCCTGGCTGCGGTTGGCGGCCAGGCGAAAGTCCGCGTAGGTAGCGCCGGCGGCGCGGGCCGCGTCCAGCGCGCGCATGGCCAGCTCGCGGCTCACGGCCGCGTCGACCGGGTCCATCGGCACGGCGGCCGAGGCCAGTCTGGGCAGGATCGCCGATCCCGCACTCAGCGCGGCGGTGGCCGCCGCGCTCTGCAGGAGGAAGTCTCTGCGCTTCATGGGTACTCCGGATGGAGGGTTGGGATGGGACTGCGGAAACTAGAACGAGCGTCCGTACGGCGCAACTCGGCTCCGGCGCGGCGGTTGCGTGGGGCTGCGCGGCATGAGCGCACGTGATCTCCCGGTGGCCGTCATCGGCGCCGGCCCCGCCGGGCTGGCGGCCGCCCTGCGCCTGCACGCCGCCGGCGCCCGCGTCACCCTCTTCGACGCGGCGCCACAGGTGGGCGGGCGAAGCTGGACGGACACGGCGGACGGCTGGCGCATCGACCCGGCCGTGCAGCTGTACAGCGCCAGCTACGACCGCTTCTTCGGCCTGCTGCGCGCCGCGGGCGCCGAAGGGCTGGCGGAGCGCTCCCCCGGCCGCGACGCGCTCTGGCGAAAGGGGCGCGCGCACGAGGTGGTGTACGGCTCCCCCGCCAGCATGCTGGCCTCCGGCGCGCTGCCGCTGCAGCTCAAGCTGCGGATGGGGGCGCAGTACCTCCCCTTCCTTACACGCCACGGCGGCGACCTGGACCTGGGCGCCCTGGAGCGCGCGGCCTTCGCGGGGCTGGACGCG
>DASTVC010000935.1:0-25693 GCA_035759295.1 Longimicrobium sp.
TATCTTTCCAACGGGCCCGTCCTGCTCATCCGCGCGGAGGAGGAACGCGTGCTGTTGGGGTTCTGGCGCGGACAGCGCCTGCGATCCATCGAGCCCCGCCTCAAGCCGGGCGGCAAGTACGCGATGGCCACGCTGGAGCTGGTGGAGGAAACCGCCGTCGATGCCGGCACGGTGCGGCGGCTGACGATGGAGGCCGTCGCGCTCAACGCGGCCGGTGGAGATCCCACCCGCACCGATCGCCCTTCCCCGTAAACGCGCGGACCGCCGTGTGCGGTAGCCGTTCCCCGGGCACGTCCGAAAGCATCCGCGTCCCGCCGCGCCAACCCGCACCGCATGCATCTCGCGTTCTTCCACGCCCCGTGGTGCGCCGTCTGCCACGAAAAAGCGCCCGTCGCGGAGCAGATCGCGGCGGACGTGGGGATGGAGCTGGCGCGCTGGGACATCGAGGAGGAGGGCGGACGCGCGGAGGCGGAGCGCCGGCGCATCAGGACCGTGCCCACCCTGGCCCTCATCCACGGCGACCGCGTTCCGTTCCGGCTCGTCGGGCGGATGATCACCCCGCAGAACGTGCAGCACCTTCTGGCGCAGCTCGCCCTCGATCCACAGGCTCCGCGGCAGAACGCGCCGCCGGAGAAACCTGGTTGATGATCGATCGCCGCAACCTCGACCTTCCCGGCTGCGTGAACCTGCGCGACCTTGGCGGCTGCACCACCCGGCGGGGAGAGGTGCTGGCGGCGGGACGCCTGTTCCGCGGCGCGGAGCCCCCGGTTTCGCCGGAATCGGCCGCGGGCCTGGTGGGGGCGGTGCGCTTGCGGCGGATCATCGACCTGCGGATGGACCAGGAAGTCGAACGCGCGGGCGCACCGGTGATTCCCGATGGCTGCGAATGGATCCGGCTGCCGCTTTTCGATACGATTCCTTCGCACTGGTCCGATCCCATCGATCGTACGCCTCCCGGGGTCGCGGGGCGCTACCTGGACATGGTGCGGATGGGGGTCTCGGCCCTCGTCCGTATCGTCGAGCTGCTTGGCGATGTGGACTCCAAGCCGACCCTGATCCATTGCGCGTCGGGGCGAGACCGTACGGGGATCGTGATCGCCTGTGTGCTCGACCTGGTGGAGGTTTCCGATCGTCTGATCGCCGCGGATTATGCGCTGAGCTCGGTCGTCGATGACGCCGAAGGGAGGAATGCGCATCCCGACAACATCCTGCTCCTTCTCGGACGGATCCGCGAGCACTACGGCTCCGTTCGCGAGATGCTGCGTTCCGCCGGGGCGCGGGCCGCCAGCATCGACCGCCTGCACGCCGCACTCATCCGTTAGCCGCGAGCCGGGCCCTGCATCCCCATGCGGGGCGAGGCCGTGCCGCGGCGATGCGTTGCGCGTTTGGCCGGGGGATGGCCATGTTCCCGGGCAGCGAGCCATACCTCCCGCGCTCCGGCATCCGCGCCGGGCGCGAGCCGGCTCACGGACCCGCGAGTCTCTTTCTCACGGCTGAGCGCAGATCCAGATGGACGAGGCACGGCACACCAATCCGCTGCACGGAATCACGCTCCAGGCGATGGTCGAGCACCTGGTGGAGCGGTACGGCTGGGACGGGCTGGGCGCGCGCATCGCCATCCGGTGCTTTACGCACGATCCGAGCATCCCCTCCTCCCTCAAGTTCCTGCGCAAGACGCCGTGGGCGCGCGCCAAGGTAGAATCGCTGTACCTCCACTCGGCGGCGCATCCGCGAAAGAGCTCCGCGGCACCGCCCGGCGATCCGCCGCATCCGGAGTGACCGGAGAGCGCAAGGCTCCTTCGGCCTCGTCCTACCCGCGTGAACGCCGTCGACGGGCTGTCTCCTGGGGTCACAAAGCCGGCCGGCCAGCACCGCCACGGCGGTCCCGTGGTACCCATCCTTTCGAGCAGGGTCAAAGGCATGAAGTTCGTACGCGCGTCGACGATGGCGATGCTGATCGTTTTCTCCCCACGCATCGAGTGCCAGGAAGTTACCCCGCCCAGCCAGCTGGTTCGCACCGAGTTCGACTCGGCGCACAACAAGACGATCCTCTACCTGGATTCCGTCCGGTTGAGTCCCCAGATGCGGATGAGCGCGCTGATCACCTTCGAGGGCCGGCAGACGAGCGCGCCGGTGCAGCAGTTCGTGATCGTGACCCTTCGATCGACCCTGCCGGAGGTGCTTCCGGACAGCGCCCGGGTGCTGCGCGCCTCATGGGGAAGTGAGCCATCCACCCCCGTGGCCCGTCTGTATCCCGCGACGTCGCCGCCCCGCGGCTATACCGAGATCCTGTTCGTCGCGATTCCGCTGGACACCTGGCTGCGGCTCAGCGCGAGTGACAACGCGTTGCTGCAGGTAGGTCCGGAGCAGTATCCCGTCACTCCGCGGGTACGGACAGTCATGCGCGAGTTCAACAGCCGCTTCGGCACCGCGAACTAGTGCAGCCCGCCTGCCGCTGACATCCTCCCCTCACCCGGTCTGGCCTGACGATCATGACAGGGGTAAAACGCTGGCGCTGGTGGAGCATCGTCATGCTGGCCGCGTTCTGCTGCGGCGTTGGCGCCGGCGGCTACCTGGACTGGTACTTCACCGTGGGGCCCGGGGCCGCCAGCATGGATGCCGGCGAGGCGCACGGCTTCTGGCTGATGCTCATCGGCTTTCCCACCAGCTGGATGATCGCGCCGTTCGCATCCGGATTCCCGGACGTGCTCGTCCGCGCGCTCATGGTGCTCAGCGTCGGCGTAGCGTGGGCGCTGCCCTGGACGGTGTTTCCCATCCTCAAGAGGCTGGGCTGAACGCGACCGAGTTGGCCGATGGGACGCCCTCACTGAACCTCTGCGCCACGGTCCGCGGTGATTCGGCCTCGACACGATCCGTGGTGACAACGCCGGACGGCGCGGCCATATTCGTCGCGTGAAAAAGATCATCTTCTTCTACGGCCTGCTGGGCGGCGTGCTGATCGCCGGCCTCAAGCTCATCGAGTACCGATTTCTGGTCGTCGAGCACTCGTTCGAGATCTACGGCGGCATTGTAGCGCTGCTGTTTTCCGTGCTCGGCATCTGGCTGGGCCTAAAGCTCACGCGGACAAAGGAGACCGTCATCGTCCGCGAGGTGCCGGTGGAGGTGCCCGTGCCGGTGGAGGTGCCGGTGCGCGTGGCGGAACCGTTCGTGGCGGACGCGGCGCGGGTAAAGGAGCTGGGCATCACCCCGCGCGAGCTGGAGATCCTGGAGGCCATCGCGGCGGGGCTCAGCACGCGCGAGATCGCGGCGAAGCTGTTCGTGAGCGAAAACACGGTAAAGACGCACTCCAGCCGCCTGTTCGACAAGCTGAACGCCCGGCGCCGCACCCAGGCCGTGCAGATCGCCAAGGAGGCGGGGCTAATCGCCTGAACGGGTGATTCTGGGCGATTCTGGCCAGAATCACCCGTTCGGGTGACGCGGATTCGCGGCTGTGGCGGCTACCGTTGCGGCACGATGACGACGCATCCCCCATCCGCATCCAGGAGAATTGATCGATGAAGAAGACCGTGTGGACCTTCGGGCTCATCTCGGGCGCCATCCTGTCGGCGATGATGCTGCTGACGATGCCGTTCGCGCACGAGATCAGCTACGACCGCGCGCTGATCGTCGGCTACACGACGATGGTGCTGGCCTTTCTGCTGGTCTTTTTCGGCGTGCGGTCGTACCGCGACAACGTGGCGGGCGGGAGCGTCGGCTTCGGGCGGGCGCTGGCGGTGGGATCGCTCATCGTGCTGATCGCATCCAGCTGCTACGTGGCCACCTGGGAGATTCTCTACTTCGTCATCAAGCCCGACTACGCGACCAACATCACCGCGCACATGGTCGAAGAAGTCAGGGCGAGCGGCGAAAGCCCCGAGGTGATCGAGAAGAAGGTGGCGGACATGGAGAAGTTCGGCGAGAAGTATCAGAACCCCGCCTTCAACGCCGCCGTCACCTTCATGGAGCCGCTGCCCGTGGGGCTGGTGTTCGCGCTGGTGACCGCCGGGATTCTGAGCCGCCGGCGGCGGAGCGAGGCGTCCGGGCTGGCGGCGGCGGTGGCGTCGGGCGGAAGCCTGGTCCGCTGAGCTTCAGGGAATACGTCGGCAGTCATTCACCGCAAAGGAGAGAGCAATGCAGCTCGGTGCGTTTTCGGTCAGCCTGGCCGTAAAGGACATCGCGGCGTCCCGCGCCTTCTACGAAAAGTTCGGATTCACGGCGTTCGGCGGCGATGCCTCGCAGAACTGGCTGATCCTGAAGAACGGCGATCACGTGATCGGTCTCTTCCAGGGGATGTTCGACAGGAACATGCTGACCTTCAATCCCGGCTGGGACCAGAACGCGCAGCCCGTCGAAGGGTTTACCGACGTTCGCGAGCTGCAGCGCCGGCTCAAGGAGCAGGGCGTGCAGCTCACGGCCGAGGCCGACGAAGCGACGCAGGGGCCGGCGTACTTCATGGCCATCGACCCCGACGGCAACCCCATCCTGGTCGATCAGCACCGCTAGCCGCGGATCTGTCCGGATCCACCCCCGCGCACGGCGTCCTCGCATCCGGGAATCCCTCCGCCGGTCGAGGGTCTGTCGATCCGTTTCGGGCGGTTCGGGCCCGCCGCCCTGCCGTGGCGAATGAATTCGCGGCTGGAAAACGCGATGTCCGCCTGCGCGGACGGGCTGGTGCCGCATCGAACGCGAGTAACACACCCGATGGATCGGTTGAAGCCCCGCGCAGTTTGCGGGGCTTTCCGCTTTCGTTGCGGCGGCTTCAGCCGCTCCGGCGCAAGGCCGGTAGAAGCGCGTTTTTGCGGACGTGTTCGATCCCGCTTCGGACGGTTGGGGCCCGGCGCCCCGCCGGGGCGAATGAATTTGCGGCTGGGATGACGCACTCGAGCCCGCGGGGGTCATCCTACCCATCTCCATCGCCCGCTTGCGAGCTACTTTCGCTCCAACCCGCGCCCCGCGGGGTCCCCCCGGAGCCTGGAGAGAGACCGATGGACGTCCGTGTGAAGCAGCTGGTGCAGGAGAGCTGGATGCAGGTGGAGCCGATCGCCGACAGGGCAGCCACGCTGTTCTATGATCGGTTGTTCGAGCTGGACCCCGCCCTGCGTCCCATGTTTCCGTCCACGGACCTGCGCGAGCAGAAGAAGAAGCTGATGCAGACGCTGACCGTGGCCGTGCGCAGCCTGTACCGGCTGGACGAGCTTACCCCCGCGCTGGAGGCGCTGGGCCGGCGCCACGCCGGCTACCGCGTGCAGGACGCGCACTACGAGACGGTGGGCCAGGCGCTGCTCTGGACGCTGGAGCAGGGACTGGGCGCGGCGTTCACCCCCGGGGTGCGCGACGCGTGGGTGGAGACGTATCAGCTGGTTGCGTCGGTGATGAAGCGCGCCGCCCGCGAATCCACCGAGGAAACCACGCTCCTCCGCGCGGCTGCCTGAGCGGGCCCTCACCCGGCTCGTTCCTCGCCTGCCCTCTCCCACAGACTGCGTGGGAGAGGGGATGAGCGTCGCACGGGGCCGTGGCTCTGTGCTGGAGAGCCCGGCCTGCATCCCTCCCGGTACCTTCCCTGCGTCAGGCGATGGCGCCAGCCCCTCGCGACGCGATCTTCGGGGCTGCCACGGAACGCCAACCCAGGCGGGTCTCGAGGGATGACGAAGAAATCCAGAAGCGCGGCGCCGCCGGAAGGATTCCACTACCAGGCGGACGTTCTGCCCGTGGACGAAGAGCGGGAGCTGGTGGAGCGGATTCCGGAGCTTCCGCTCAAGGAGTTCGAGTTCCACGGCTACGTGGGCAAGCGCCGCACGGTGTCGTACGGCTGGCACTACGACTTTGGCGAGCGCAGGCTGCAGGAGACGGATGAGATCCCGGCGTTCCTGCTCCCGGCCCGGGACCGCGCCGCCGCCTTCGCGGGCCTGGCGCCCGGCGACCTGCCGCACGTGCTGGTCACCGAGTACGGGCCCGGCGCGGCCATCGGCTGGCACAAGGACAAGAGCGTCTTTGGCGAGGTGATCGGCCTCTCGCTCCTTTCCCCCTGCGTGTTCCGGCTCCGGCGCAAGGACGGCGCGGCGTGGGAGCGCTACTCGCTGACGGCGGAGCCGCGCTCGGCGTACGTGCTGCGCGGGCCCTCGCGCACGGAGTGGGAGCACAGCATTCCCGGCGTGGATTCTCTCCGCTACTCCCTTACCTTCCGCACCCTGCGCGTGGGCCGCTGATTCTTCGCGAGAGTCCGCCCGGGCGGACTTCTGAAAGGAGGATGGTTTGGCGTACGAGCGGGCGGTGGCGCAGGCGTTCGGGATGGATGAGCGGACGTGGGCGCGCCACGCGAACCCCTGGAGCGTGTGGACGCGCTATACCGCGCTTCCCCTGCTGGTGCTGGCGGTGTGGAGCCGCGTCTGGCTGGGGTGGTGGTCGATCGGGCCCGTGGCGCTGGCGGTGCTGTGGACCTGGGGCAATCCACGGCTGTTCCCCGTTCCCTCGTCCACCGACAACTGGGCTTCGCGGGCCGTCCTGGGCGAGCGGGTGTGGATGGCGCGCGGGCGGGTGCCGCTCCCATCGCATCACCGCCGTGCGCCGCACCTGCTGAGCGCGCTGGCCGGGCTGGGCGTGCCCTTTCTGTCGTGGGGCCTGTACCGGCTTGAGCCCTGGCCCACGCTGTTCGGCGTGCTGCTGGTCTTCTGCGGCAAGCTCTGGTTCCTGGACCGCATGGTCTGGCTGTACCAGGACATGCAGAACGCGCATCCCGACTACCGCCGCTGGCTGTACTGAGCGCTCCCCGCCTTCTGCCCCGACCTGACCCGGACCACGCAGCGCGCACCGGGCTGCAAAGGTGATGCATCCCCTCTCCCCCGTGGAACGCGCGCCCGTCCTTTTCCGCGCGGTCCGCTGAACGAGCCCTGAGAGGGTGTTGCTAAACCGTCCAGAACGTTGACTTCCTGAGGGAGGCACCACGCCGTAACCTGATGCCAGGATGGAGCCTGGTGCCGACCGAAGGATCTCGCCAGCATTACCGAGGGGCCGGCTCCGATGCTCGCCAGCTACAGCGGTGGAGAGGAGGTCCTTCGGTCGCGCGCAAGCGGTTGTCTGTACTGAGGTTATGCGTGGCGCTCCCTCAGGAAGTCAACACTTCGGTAGAGGTTTAGCAACACCCTCTCAGGCGGGGCAGGGAAGGGCGATGATCGGGTGGATGCCGGTCGATGTCGCTCCGAATCCAAACCATCGGCCCATCCGTGGTATCCCATGCGGGACCGCGGGGGCGCGACCGAGCGTTCCGCGGCATCCACCGCCGATGAGGGGAATCCCCATGCACGCATATGCCCGCCGTCTGCTCGTCCTGGGAGTGGTTCTCGGGGCGTGCGCTCCACAGCGCGGACCGTCCTTCGCGCAGGCGCCCGCCGCGCCGCTCCCCGCCGCCGACCCGCGCATTGCCGCGCTGGACGAAAAGGCGCCGCTCTGGCTGGCCGAGCACCACGTGCCCAGCGTCGCGGTGGCGTACATCCGCGACGGCCGGGTGGCGTGGACGCGCGTCTACGGCGAGCAGTCGGCGGGCGTGCCGGTGACGGAGGCCACGCTGTACAACGTGGCGTCGCTCGCCAAGCCCGTCTTCGCCGAGACCATCCTGCGCCTGGCCGCGGCCGGCCGGCTGTCGCTGGACGAGCCGCTCGCCGGCTTCTGGGTGGACCCCGACGTGGCCGCCGACCCGCGCCACGCGCGCCTTACGCCCCGCATCGCCCTCAGCCACCGGACGGGCTTTCCCAACTGGCGCTTCCAGGCGGCGAACCACGTGCTGGCGTTCGGGGCCGATCCGGGGACCACGTTCGGCTATTCCGGCGAGGGCTACGAGTACACCCGCCGCTTCGCGCAGAACAAGCTGGCCACGCCGTGGGAAGCGCTCGCGGAGCAGTATGTCTTTCGCCCGCTGGGGATGACGAGCACGGCGTACACGCGGCGCCCCTGGTTCAACGGGCGGATCGCGCTGCCGTACCTGTCCGAAGGCCGCTACGGCGAGCCCTCCATCGCCGATTCCGCCCTAGCCTCCGACGACCTGTACACGACGGTGGGCGACTACGCCGCGTTCGTCGCCGCCGTGATGAGCCGCGACGGCCTGGCCCCCGCGTACGCCGCCCAGCGCGACTCCGTGCACGTGATCAACGAGCACGCGGATACCGGGTGCGACACGCCGGGGGTGGGGAGCTGCCCGCGCGTGGGGATGGGGCTGGGGTGGGAGATCCTGCAGTTTCCCGGCGAGACGGTAAGGATGCACACCGGTTCGGACGACGGCGAGAAGACGATGGCGTTCTATCTGGCCGAGCGCCGCGAAGGCGTGGTGATGCTCACCAACGGCGCCAACGGCATGCAGGTGATCCTGCCGATGATCGACCTGCTGCTCCCCGACACCCGGCTGGCCGAGAACGTCCGTGGCTACCACTGACCGCAAACCGTGTGGGCCGTGCGGCGGGATGCCGGGGGGGCGCCGTGGCGATCGCATGAAAAAGGGGGAGCCGGTCGCGGACGACCGGCTCCCCTTCGTATCTACCTGCCGCCGCCCGGGCTATGGAATCGACAGGTCCACCTGTACCGCGGGGGCGTTCTCCCGCCGGCCCGCGAAGTCCGCGGGCACGTGCACCGTCACCCCGTTCGCGGTGACGGCAAGGCATCCCCGGAAGACGCCCCAGCCGTGCACCACCACGTCCGTCTGGTAGCGGCCGGCGGCGTCGGTAACGGGATCGGGCTCGGCACGCACCGTGGTGAGCACCGGGTCGCTGCAGGCCGCGTCGCGGAACACCGCGAACGACGGAGTGACGCCGGCGACGGGCGCGCCGCCGGCCGTCCGCACCGTCCCCGACACCCGCGCCCACCCGGAGACCAGCCCGGCCGGCTGGGCGCCGCACCCGGCCGACAGCGCCATGGCGAGGGCCACGGCCGGCGCCATCCTGGCTCCCCGGAAAGACGGGCTGCTCATCGAGAAGCTCTGCCTATCACGGCGGACCGGGTGGGCTCCACCAGCTTGGGCCACGGATGGGTGACCTGGTCGAGGATGATGTCGACCATGCGGCCGTTGGAGTACATCATGCTGCCGCGGAAGACCGGGTAATCCTTCTTCAGGCAGTCCACGATCTCGGATACCCCGTTGCGCCTGCTCTGCGACCACCGGCTCACCGTGTACTGCCATTCGTAGTCGTAGAGCTGGAACGTGAGCGTGCACTGCGCGGTCATGTCGAACACGTGCCGGGCGGGGAGCTGAATGCCGTAGCCGTAGGGATCCACGCTGGCCTCCGACAGGTCCAGCAGGAGCGCCGTCACCCGCGTCTCGCAGTTGCCTCCGGGGCAGGTGGTGCGGTACGCATCGTTCGCGTGGTTCTGGTAGTAGGGGTTCAGCGCCGCGCCCCGGGCGGCGAACGCCACATACGTCGCCCATCCTTCGTTGTGCGCCAGGCACGGGTCCTGTGACGCGTCGCCCCAGGAGTGCGAGCCTCCGCAGCTGTTCATCCCCGCGGGAGTCCTGTAGTGCACCGCGTGGCCGTACTCGTGCGCGGTGGTGAACTCTCCCCACAGGCCCCATACGTCGGCCGGGTTGATCAGGAGCTCGTCCCAGGAGTCCTTGAAGCACGAGATGTTGGTGGGGCAGCTGCTGGGCCAGGGGCCTCCCACCCGGGCGTTCACGCGGCCGCGCGCGAACCCGAAGTAGGCGCGGGACCCGTCGATGGCCTTGAGCAGGTTGTCCCAGCTGCGGCCCTCGGACCAGTTGTACCACGCCACCCACCCGCCGCCGTAGCACCCCGTCCCCATGTTGATGGTGGTGGAGACGCTGGGATAGGTGTAGGTAAAGTGAATGTCCGCGCCGTCCAGCGTGACCGTGATGCTGGTCTGGCCGTTGCTGGGGTTGCACGGCAGCAGCACGTATCCGCCCTCGTCGGTGGTGGACTGCCCGGTGGGAACGCCGTAGCCGCTGTAGTTGACGCGCGCGCGCCGCACGGGGTCGTACGTGGACATCTGGGGTCCGCTGTACCACACGGCCGTCCACACCCATACCACGTTGCTGGGCGGCGGCGGGGGCGGCTCGTAGGGGTACGGCTCCTCGCAGGCCAGCTGGACGTTCGCTGCGGTGCCCGGCGTGGAGTACGGCTGTTCGCACTCCTGGATCATCTGGATGGACGAGCCCATCGCCACGGGTCCCTTCGCGGCGCGGGTCCGGATGCCGCGCTCCGACACTTCCACCTCCACCACTTCGCCCACGGCGTGCTGCACGGGGCGCGCGCCGACCACCAAAGCGCCGGGCTCGGCCGGGTGCTCCGCCTCGACGGCGACGTGGTAGATGCCGGGCCGGGGAAAGACGACCGACGTCACGTGCTGGTTGGTGGCGCCCGATGCCAGGCTGGCCGTCCATTCGTCACGCGACGGCTTGCGGGCCGGCGGGCGCGCCTTCTTGCTGGCCGCGCCGGGTTCGGCCGCGGGCCCGTCCAGTTCCGGCACCACCACGCGCAGGCTGGTCTGGGGCGAGCTCATGTGCGCGGTGGTCCGCGCGTGGATCTGCACCGGAACGCCCGGCCGGTACGCGCCCGCCGTGGAAATCTCCACGGAGAACCGCTTGAACGCCTCCGGCTCGATGGCGACCCCTTCGCCGGCGGCGTCCGCCGCCAGGGCGTTGGCGGCCGGCGGGGCGGCGGCGCGGTCCGGGGACATCGGCTCGTCCGAACAGGCGGCAAGGACGAGGAGCGCCAGCAGGGTGGCGGAACGGGGGCCACGCGTGGCGCGGCCGGTGGACGGTGAGGGACGCGGATGGATTCCGGACATGGGGATACCAGGGTGTGGGGGGAACCTGGCCGTGAAAGGGAGTACCGTGAAGATGAAGATGCTTCCGGTTGCAGTCAAGAACTATTCGTTTCTCACCGCCATCCCATCCGCGCTGGCGCACGCGACGGCCGGTGCCGGTTCATTTTCGACCCGTCCGCGCCCCGTTGCGCTGCCGGTCCCTCCTGGCCGGGACGTCCGTGCGCGCGCCCCGGCGGCTCTGGCTCGATGGGCCAGGGGACCGCGGGTCACCGGTAATCTTGACACCCTCCCTGTTTTCTGACTAATGTCAGAGAATGGACTCCGAGCAGATCGCACAGGTCCGGCGCTTCAACCGCCTGGTCACGCAGCGGGCGGGTGCGCTGGAGGACCACTTTCTGGGCCGCGACCGGCCGCTGGGCGAGTCGCGGGTGCTGTGGGAGGTCGGCCGCGACGGCGCCGACCTGCGCGACCTGCGCGCGCGGCTGGGGCTGGATTCCGGGTACCTGAGCCGCCTGGTGCAGTCCCTCGCGTCGGCCGGCCTGGTCACGCTGCGCTCCGGGCCGGATGACGAGCGCGTGCGCCGCGCCGACCTCACCCCCGCGGGGCGCGCCGAGGTGGCGGAGATGGACCGGCGCAGCGACCAGGTGGCCGAAGACATTCTGGCGCCGCTGTCGGATGCCCAGCGAGAACGGCTGGTCGCGGCGATGGCGGAGGTGCAGCGGCTGCTGCAGGCCGCGGGCGCCCGCATCGAGCGGGTGGACCCCGCGAGCCGCGAGGCGCGCTGGTGCGTCGCCCAGTACTTCGCCGAGCTGGTGGTGCGCTTCGAAAACGGCTTCGATCCGGGGCAGACCCTGCCGGCGGACGACGCAGAGATGCGTCCACCGCGGGGCGCCTTTCTGGTCGCCAGCGTGGACGGCGAGCCCGTCGCCTGCGGCGCGGTGAAGGTGATGGCGCCGGGCATCGGGTACCTCAAGCGCATGTGGGTGGCGCCGGCCGTGCGCGGGCTGGGGTTCGCGCGGCGGATGCTGGGGGCGCTGGAGGCGCAGGCGCGGGAGCTGGGGTTCACCACGCTGCGGCTGGAGACCAACCGCACCCTCACCGAAGCCATCCGCCTGTACCGGAGCGCCGGCTACGTGGAGGTGCCGCCCTTCAACGACGAGCCCTACGCCCACCACTGGTTCGAGAAGCCGCTGTCGTGAGCAATCGCTCAACGATTGATCCGCGCCACCCCCCTGTCATTTCGAAGGAGGCGCCGCCCCAGTCCGTCCGTTACTCCGCGCTTTGGCGCCGACTGAGAAATCTACTCGCGGATGCTCGTGGCCCGTCGTCGAGCCGCCAGCCCGCGGAGGCTTTTGTCGGGGGGAGCCCGTATCCGCCCTCGTTGACTTCCTGAGGGAGCGCCGCGCAGCACCCTAAGCAACGCAACCGCTTGCGCGCGACCGAAGGACCTCCCTTCCGCCACCGCGGGGCCGGCCGCCGAGTGTCGAGGCCGGCCGCTCGGTTCTGCCGGCGAGGTCCTTCGGTCGGCGCCAGGCTGCATCGTGAAAGCAGCTCGTGGTGCGGCACCTCCCTCAGGAAGTCAACGCGTGGGACGGCTTGGCGACACCCTGTGAGCCTGAGCAGAAGAGATTCCGCGAGTCGGCGGCTCGACGAATGGTTACGAGCAGGTTTGAGTAGATTTCTCAGTCGGCGCCAGAGTGTGGGGCGACAGACGGTTCGGTGCGGCGCCTCCTTCGAAATGACAGATCGTGGTGCGCGGTGGCTTCTACAGGGTCGGCGAAGCCGCAGCAGGATGCCTGGTTCACCTACACATTCGGAGCGAAGGATGGAGTTCGACCTGACCCACGCGCTCGAAGTGCTGGAGCGCACGCCGGCGACCTTTCGCGCGCTGCTGGGCGGCGTATCCCAGGCGTGGACGGAGCCCAACGAGGGGCCGGAGACGTTCAGCGCCTTCGACAACCTGGGGCACCTGATCCACGGCGAGCGGTCCGACTGGCTCACCCGCGCGCGCATCATCCTGGCGCAGGGGGACAACCGGCGCTTCGAGCCGTACGACCGGTTCGCGCAGAAGCGGGAGAGCCAGGGAAAGACGCTGGCCGACCTGCTGGACGAGTTCGAGAACCTGCGGGCGCAGAACCTGGCCATCCTGCGCGGCTGGCACCTGTCCGAGGCCCAGCTGGCGCTGCAGGGCGAGCACCCCTCGCTGGGCACCGTAACCCTGCGCCAGCTGCTGTCCGCCTGGACGGTGCACGACCTGGGACACATCGCTCAGACCACGCGCGTGATGGCCAAGCAGTATCGTGACGCGGTGGGTCCGTGGCGCGAGTACCTGCCTGTGCTGGACCGCTGATCCCAACCGGAACGCTCCCGTGCTCAAAGCGAATCAGCGCCGCGTCCAGCGCCGCCCGCCGCCTGACGTGTCCGGGACGCCGGGCTGATTTGGGGGGGCGGCCGATCGATGTCGATTTCGCGGGGGCAGCTTCGACATAGACATAGGGAGGCCGATGTGCGCGGATCCTACCCGCCCGCGGCCGCCCTCTGCACCTGAGCCGAGGCCGGCCGCGACGCCACGCCTCCATGACCATCCCTTCGCCAGGAGACCGCACCATGGCCAGCACGCCCCGCATCCGCCCCTGCCTCTGGTTCGACGACCAGGGTGAGGAGGCCGCCCGCTTCTACACCGGCATCTTTCCCAACTCGCGCATCGTGGCCACCACGCATTTCAGCGAGGCGGGCTTCGAGATACACCAGCGGCCGGCCGGATCGGTGATGACGGTGACCTTCGAGCTGGACGGGCAGCAGTTCACCGCGCTGAACGGAGGCCCGATGTTCACCTTCAACGAAGCCGTTTCGCTGGAGGTGCACTGCGCCAACCAGGAAGAGGTGGACTACTACTGGGAGCGGCTGGGCGAGGTAGGCGATCCCCAGGCGCAGCAGTGCGGCTGGCTGAAGGACCGCTACGGCGTGTCGTGGCAGATCATCCCCACCGCGATGGAGCGGATGTTCGACGATCCGGAGTCGCCGGCCACGCAGCGGGCCATGAACGCCATGCTGCAGATGAAGAAGCTGGACATCGCCGAGCTGGAACGCGCGTACGCCGGCAGCTGATCCGGGATTGCTTCTACCCCATTGGCGCGCGACGAAGGGGTGGGGCCGCGGCTACGGTCCCGCCCCCTTTTCCGCTGGGCAAATCGCGGCGCGGCTACAGCGCCGGCTGCCGTGGCGTCGGCGGGACGGCGTGCTTGTGCGGCGTCCGTTGCGTCGCGCATGTTCTTGGACGGCGCCGCAGGCCGCCGAGCCGGTCGACAAAGCCTGTCGCCCTCCCCGGCAGCCGTAGATCAAACGTTAATTTCCTGAGAGGGTGTTGCTAAACCTTACGGGCTCCCACCGGAGGCACACTGTCATCCTGAGGGAGCGCACGCCGTAACTTTCATAACCACATCAGCGTGCGCGCGACCGAAGGATCTTTGTCGGGTCGCGCGAAGCCCAGCCCTCGGGATCCGTTCAAGTCCCTCAGTCAGGCAGACAAGGTCCTTCAGTCGGCGCCAACCCTTTGCCTGAAAGTAGGTTGCGGAGCGACGCCTCCCTCGGGAAGTCAACGCTCGGGTTCGGGTGGAGACACTCTCTCAGCAAATCGCGGCTTCCAGCTCGGCAGCATCCGCTCAGGGTCAGGCGACCATCCCTCATCCGGCAGGCCGACCATGCTGGCTACCTCCCCGCTCGTGGCGTTCCTGGCAACCCTGGACGCGGACAGATCGCGAAGGTTCTACGAGCGCGACCTGGGGCTGCCCCTGGTCGAGGAGAACGGCTTCGCGATCGTGTTCGACGCGGCGGGGACCATGCTCCGCATCCAGAAAGTCCAGCAGCACACTCCGCCCGGGCATACGGTCCTGGGCTGGCGGGTGGAGAGCATCGAGGCAGCCGTGGCCGCGGTCGGGGCAAGGGGGGTGCGGATGGAGCGCTTCGCCGGCATGGAGCAGGACGCCGCGGGAATCTGGACCTCGCCGAGCGGAGCGCGCATCGCGTGGTTCCGCGATCCGGACGGCAATCTTCTCTCGATGACCCAGTTCTGAGCCGGAGGGCGGATGGGAGTCATCGCCCGGGTCGTGCTGATCGGCATGCTGGTCATTGCTCGCAGGGACGCTGCCGCGAAACGTCTTTTCGCGGCGAACCTGTCGCTGCTGTTGATGGCCGCTCCGGTGGCCGGCATCGTAGAGGAAGCGGCGTTCCGCGGCTACATGCATTGCACGGCTGTGCGAGCCTCGGTGAGGGAATCGAGCGGCAGGAGCGTGGCCTGATCACCCGGGCGTTATGCGGTGCCCCCCCTCTCTCCCGCCGCAGATAAAGCTTGCAGTCCCGCGGGTTTGCGCGCACCATGATCTTCCGCACGCCGGCAGTCCGATCGGTCCCCCCTCCTCTCCATCCCCTTCCCCCCGGAGGCTTCAATGGCACCCCTCACTCGCAAAGAGCAGAGCCCAGAAGAGCTTCGCAACCACATGGCGGCGACGTACCTTACCCTGCGGCAGGGGATCGCCATCATCGCGGCGCTGCTGCCGCTGCTGCTGTGGCTGGGGGGCATGCTGCGGTTCGGGCTGCCGCTGCAGGACTCCATGAGCGCCTACTACAACACGGGGATGCGCGACGTGTTCGTGGGGGTGCTGTGCGCGACCGGGGCGTTTCTGTACCTGTACAAGGGATTTGGCGACCGGGAGAACCTGGCGCTGAACCTTGCCGGCTTCTTCGCGGTGGGCGTCGCCCTGATCCCGCCGGGGTACTGGGCGTTCGGGCCGGGGCTGCTTACCGGGCACGGCGCGGCGGGGGTGCTGTTCTTCGTGGCCATCGGCTACGTCTGCATCTTCAGGGCGTCCGACACGCTGCCGCTGATGAAGGACCGGCCCAACGCCGACATGTACAGCCGGGCCTACAAGATCCTGGGATGGGGGATGATCGCATCGCCCGTGGCCGCGTACCTGCTCACCGTGCTTCTGCAGAGCGGAAGCCAGGTGCGGTCGTACATCTTCTTCGTCGAAGTGCTGGGCGTGTGGACGTTCGCCGCCTACTGGATCCTCAAGAGCCGCGAGATCTCGCAGACGGACGCGGAGCGCCTGGCGGTGCAGGGCATCGTGGCGGCCGACGACGCGGGGAAGGTGTTCCAGGTGGCGCCTCCCCCGCCGGCGGTGGACGAAGGGGCCCCGGCGGGCGCGCTCGACTTTCAACGGTGACCCGCGGCCGCAGCGCGGCCGTGCGCGGATGGGGACTCCCGCGTCGCACCCGACGTGAGTTTGGCGTGCCGCAGGTCTGCGACGTTTCGAAATACATCGAACTAGCGCCCGACACTGCCCCCTCTCCCCCGGCCCCTCTCCCCCGCTGCGCGGGAGAAAGGGGAGAGTTCGATCCCGCTTCGACATCACCCGAAGCGGCTGGCACGTTCGGGCTCCACCACCCCTCCCCGCAGTTTGGGGGAGGGGTCGACGGTCGTTGCGAGGAAGGAGCAAAAGGCCGTCGGGGGAGAGGGCCTCCCCGTCGCGGACGGGGCGCGCACCAGGGCCCGTCTCCCGCCACCTTGCACGAACAGCGACGCAAGCTGGCTTGCTGTCCTGGAAAGAAAAGGGCGGGGCCGCAGAACGCGGCCCCGCCCCTTTTCATCCACCGAAGCGTTTCATCCGCCGAAGCGGAGGTGCGGCTAGCGGAAGGCCGCGACCGTGGGCGCGGTGAGGTTCAGCACCCGCGCGTTGTCCTCGTAGGTGGTGGTGCCCATCACCTGCCCGGTGGAGGGGTAGGTCTTGAGCGGGTTGCTCCACCACTGGATGCGCGTGCAGTTGGCGCAGTTGTTACCGTACGCCATGATCGTCCGCCAGTTCTTGGTCGACGGGATGAACCCGTGGCCGTACTGGTAGGGCGACAGCGTGCCGTCCACGAAGCGGTCGTGGCGGGCGCCCTGCAGGTGGCCGATCTCGTGGCCGAACGAGTAGTAGCCGGTAATGCAGCTCTGGTCGGCCACCGCGAACGACGAGGTGGCCACGGCCTTGATGGCGGCCGCCTGCCCGCAGGCCTCGGTGTCGTTCACCACCAGCACCACCACGTCGGCCGCGTAGGTGTTGCGCAGCGTGTGGACGTTGTCCATCAGCCCGTCGGTGGTGCTCTGCAGCGCGCTTACGTGCTGCGAAAAGCTGCGGCCGGCCTCGCTGTACGTAACCTGGCCGGTGTACACGCGGTTGAAGCTGATGTTGATGCCGCTGTTGACGTACGACTGGTTGGTCTCGTCCACCGCCAGCTGGATCTTGCTGGTGATGTTGCCGGCGGCCGAGGCAGCCGACGCCGTGTACACCACCATCACGTTGATGGTGGTGAGCGCCGCGATGCCCACGTCGCCCTCGGCGGCCCGGGCCTCCACGGCGGCGCCGATGGCGTCGTTGATCACGCGGCCGCCGTCGAACAGGGCGCCGCTGGGGTTGTCAGGGGTGTGCTCGGGCGGAAGCTTGTTCTGGTCCAGCTTGGAAACGGCGTGCAGCCCGTTACCCAGCGGCTCGATGGTGTACTGCTCGGTGCCGATGGTCACCGTGGCCGTCACGCCCTCCTCCGAAAGCACCATCTGCACCCAGCCATGCGCGCCCTGCACGGGGCCGGACCACGAGATGTCGTTGTCCGCGCGCCGCTGCACGCGCTCACCCACGGCCACCACCTGCACCCCCGGCTCCACGGCCAGGCGCAGCGCGCTGCCCTGCCGCAGCAGCTGCGCGGGCGCGTCGGCCAGTCGCGCCACGTGCGACCGCACGTTGGCCGCGCGGCCGCGGACGGTGTTCAGGCGGCCTTCCTGCGCGCTGCTCAGCCGCTGCTGGGGCACCAGCGTGAGCAGGTTCTGCTGCACCGAGGCGGGGTTCATCGCCGAGGCCGTGGAGGGGTCGGAGTTGTCGCCCTGGCACGCGGCGAGGGTGAGGGATGCGGCCAGGATCAACGGAAGTCCTGCTCTCATGGGGCGTTCTCCGGAGAGGATGGGTGGAGGAGTGTTGTACGTTTAGCGACAAGCTAAGCGTGTTTCTTCCATCCTCCAATAGTCTTGTGTTTCGCAAATTCTTAGTTCCCGAAACAAGCGGTTATGTCGGGAAGTTGCTGTAGATAAGGCCACAGATGCATATCTGCTACAACGTGTAACCGTCTGCAAACGTTCGAATCAGTCGGCGTGCCCCGCCTGCTGGTGGGGTGTACAGCCAGCTGGTTCGCGCCTACTTGCGTCTTCGCGAAGAGGGCCCCTGGCAGGGTGGAAGGGCGGTGGGGGGATGTGCTTCGAGGGATGTGTCGATCGCGGCGCGCCTCGTTCGACGTGAAGGTAGAGAGACGACGGCGCGGTCGATCGACGGCGCCGCCAGCCCGCTCCGAACCCCCACGGGAGGACACCGCACATGCGCCAGACTCCGCGAATCATCCGCGGCGCGGCAGTGGCCGCGCTCATCGCCACCGCCGCGGCCGTGCCCGCCGCGCCCATCCACGCCCAGACCGGGAACGCCGCCATGCCCACCGAAGCCGCCGCCACGTCCGCCCCCGTCCGCACCGGCTACGCGCAGGCCAACGGCGTGCGCTACTACTACGAGATCCACGGCCAGGGCGAGCCGCTGCTGCTTCTGCACGGGGGGCTGGGCTCCATCCAGATGTTCGGGCCCGTGCTCCCCGCGCTGGCGCGGGGGCGGCAGGTGATCGCCGTGGATCTGCACGGCCACGGCCGCACCGCGCTGGGCGACCGCGCGATCAGCCTGGTCGACATGGGCGACGACCTGGCGACGGTGCTGCGGGAGCTGGGCTACGCGCAGGTGGACGTGATGGGCTACTCCATGGGCGGCGGCGTGGCCTTTCAGCTGGCCGCGCAGCACCCGGAGATGGTGCGGCGGCTGGTGCTGGTGTCCGCCGGGATCTCGCGCGACGCGTTCTATCCCGAGCTGCTGGGCATGCAGGCGCAGGTGGGCGCGGGGATGGCGGAGATGATGAAGGAGACGCCCATGTTCCAGTCGTACGCCGCCGTCGCGCCGCATCCGGAAGACTTTCCGCGCCTGCTGGACCGCATGGGCGAGCTGATGCGCACGCCGTACGACTGGTCCGCGGACGTGCCGAAGCTCACCATGCCGGTGATGCTGGTCTTTGGCGACAGCGACATGTACCGCCCCGAGACCGTGGTGGAGTTCTACAAGCTGCTGGGCGGCGGGCAGCGCGACGCGGGGTGGCAGCGCGAGAACATGTCGCGCAACCGCCTGGCCATCCTTCCCAACCTTACGCACTACGAGATGTTCATGTCGCCCGCGCTGGTCGCCACCACGCTCCCCTTCCTGAACGGCGAGACCGCTCCCCCCAGCTGGGCGGAGCAGGTGCAGCAGGGAAACTGACGGCGGAAGGAATTCGACGGAACGCGGCCGGGGCGCTGATGGAGCGCTCCGGCCGCGTCCGTGTCGTGCCGAACGGCTGCGCGGGAAGATGCTTGCGCGGGCAGCCGCGATCCGGTCTACTTGGTTCTCCGCCGACGTGTTCCGGTATGGCCGCGGCGGCCACGCACACCCTGAGGTGTCTGGTGACGGCGGATCGGCGGGCGGTGCTGCAGAAGAACCTCGATGAGCTGGAGGGGTCTCGTGGGGGCCGCCCACCTACGGCCACGGAACGTGACGATCGCGGGACGGACGCGCCGGCCCTCTCGATCGGCTCACCGGAACGCTGGCGGCGGAGTTCGCCGCCGGCCTGACGGCCGCCCTGCAGCGACTGGACGCGGACGAGAGCCCGGCGCCGGCGGGCTGACCGAACGTCCTCCGGCAACGACCGAGGGAATCACTGTGGATTCAGCCGCGACGCACTACTCCTGGGCGAGCGGGGACGCGTACGAGCGGTACGTGGGACGCTGGAGCCGGCCGGTCGCCGCCGAGTTCCTGCGGTGGCTGGGCGTGCCGGACGGCATGGAGTGGGTGGACGTGGGCTGCGGGACGGGCGCGCTGGCCGCCGCCATCCTGCAGGCCGCGGCCCCCGTCCGGGTGCGCGGCTACGATCTCTCGCCCGACCACGTGGCGGCGGCGCGGGCGCGGGTGAACGATCCACGCGCGGAGTTCACCCGGGCCGACGCCACGGAGCTTCCCGATCCGGCGCACGCGTTCGACGCCGCGGTATCGGCGCTGGTGCTGAACTTCGTGCCGGTGCCGGCGCACGCGGTGGCCGAGATGCGGCGCGTGGTGCGGCCGGGCGGGACGGTGGCGGCGTATGTGTGGGACTACGCGGGGCAGATGCAGCTCATCCGCATCTTCTGGGATGCGGCGGTGGAACTGGATTCAGCAGCCGCGGCGCTGGACGAGGGGCGGCGCTTTCCGCTGTGTGCGCCACAGCCGCTGCGGGAGCTGTTCGAGTCTGCCGGGCTGCGCGACGTGGCCATCCGCGCCATCGACGTGCCGACGCGCTTTGCGGACTTCGACGATTACTGGCAGCCTTTCCTGGGGGGCCAGGGCCCGGCACCCGGCTACGCGGCCTCGCTGGACGAGGAGCGGCAGGCCGCGCTCCGGGAGCTCATCCGCCGACGGCTGCCGTTCGCGCCGGACGGCAGCACCACCCTCACCGCCCGGGCGTGGGCGGTGCGCGGAACCGCCTGATCGCTTTCGGCGCATCCGCGTACATCGTCGTCCACCGTTCCCATCCGAACCGTTTCTCATGGCGGAAGACACCATCACCATCGCGCGCGCGGCGCTGACGGACGACGTGAGCCGCGCGCTCATCCGTGAGCTGAACGCCGAGCTCAGCGGCATGTATCCCGAGCCGGGGGCCAACCACTTCGGGCTGGATCCGGACGAGGTGGCGCCCGGGCGCGGCGCGTTTCTGGTCGTACGCGTCGACGGCAGGCCCGTCGGGTGCGGGGCGCTGCGGCGGATCGATGGCGAGACCGGCGAGCTGAAGCGGATGTACGTGGCGCCGGGCGCGCGCGGGACAGGGCTGGGGCGGCGCCTGGTGGACGCGCTGGAGGCGGAGGCGCGGGCGCTGGGCCTGCGGCGGCTGGTGCTGGAGACCGGAACCCGCCAGGTGGCCGCGATCGCCCTGTACCAGGCCACTGGCTTCGAGCCCATCCCCCTCTACGGCGAATACCTGAGCTCGCCGGAGACCAGCGTCTGCCTGGGCAAGGAGCTGCCGACCGACGCCGCCGATCCCGAATCGTGAAATCGTGTGCCTCGTACGGAATCAGGAAGAAGAGCCGTTGATTTTCCTGAGCCACCGGAGGCACACTGTCATCCTGAGGGAGCGCACGCCCGTAACTTTCATAACCACAAAAGCTTGCGCGCGACCGAAGGATCTTTGTCGGGTCGCGCGAAGCCCAGCCTCGGGATGCGTTCAAGTCGCTCAGTCAGGCAGACAAGGTCCTTCACTCGGCGCCAACCCTTTGCCTGAAAGTAGTTTGCGCCGCAACCTGCTTGCACGATGCAGCCTGGCGCCGACCGAAGGATCTCGCCGGCAGAACCGTGGGGCTGGCTTCTGGGCTCGGATCCCAGCCCTGCGCAGGGCCGATGAGGTCCTTCGGTCGCGCGCAGGCGGTTGAGTCTGTTCAAGTTTCGTGTGGCGCTCCCTCAGGAAGTCAACGCCAGGGGGTGGGGGGTACCCCAGGAATTCAATCTGCCCGGCCGGCGCCACATCCGCGGCGCCGGCCTGGGCGTTTACAGACGGACAACACCGTTGCAGCTTGTCTGGCATCGATGACTGGTTGCCCTCCGCTCGCAACGCCCCCATGCCCAGATTCACTCCGGATTTCTTCGATTCCGTCTATCGCGAAACGCCGCCGTGGGACATCGGGGCGGCGCAGCCGGCGATGATGGCGCTGCTGGATGACTATCCCCCGGCGGGGCCGGTGCTGGACGTGGGGTGCGGATCGGGCGACCTGGCCATCGCGCTGGCGGGGCGCGGGGTGCAGGTGCTGGGGATCGACGTGGTGGAGGCCGCGATCGAGCAGGCGCGCGCGAAGGCGGAGTCGCACCCGCCGGAGGTCGCGCGGCTGCTGGAGTTCCAGGTCGCCGATGCGTTGCGGCCGACGCTGCTGCAGCGGCGGTTCGGGGCCGTGGTGGATTCTGGATTCTACCACGTCTTCGAGCAGGACAACCGCGACGTACTCGCGCGGGAGCTCGCGGGTACACTCCTCCCCGGCGGACGCTACTACCTGCTCGCGTTCGCGACGGAATTCGACATGCCGAACACGCCGCTCAAGGTGACCGAGGACGAGTTGCGGGCGCGCTTCACCGCCGAGAGCGGCTGGCGCATCCTGGGCGTGCGGCCGGCGCAGTTCGAGAGCCGCTATGCGCCCGTGCCGGCGGTGGCCGCGTGCATCGAGCGGATGGGGGCGGACGAGGGCTGAAGGATCCTTCACGAGCCGAAGAGCCAAAACTTCGAACGAAGATCAAATGGGATACGCGGTTTCGTGGCTCGCGGTATCGGGAAAGGAGCCTCAACAGGTGCTCGAGGAGCTCGGCCTTTCACCCACGGGAGAGGTGGAGGAGGTTCCTGACTCGCCGGTCGGCTGTGCCGCGCTTCCCACGGGCTGGTTCCTCGTATTCGTCAATCGAGGGACCCTGGCGTTCTCGGATGAACCGCTGCCCGCGCTCTCGGCCGGTTGCAAGGTGGTGTTCTGCGCGGTGGAGGAGCATGTCATGTCCAGCCTGGCCGCGTGTTACGTGGACGGCCAAGTAGCGTGGCAGGTAGCGCATGATTCGGAAAAAGGCACGTACCACCTGGATTCCCGGGGTGACCTTCCGGCGGAGTTCGACGAGATCTTCCACGCGGCGAAGCACGAACAGGACCTGGCGGGCGGCGAGAAGGCCGACGTCGACTGCATCCACGACGTACCGATCGATCTGGCGAAGGCGATTACCGGATTCCGCCACGATGAGAAAACCCCGGGGCTGGATGCAGAGCCGTTCAAGGTTCTCGAGCATGTGAGTGCCACCGCATCAAATCGCTCTTCAGCCGATCCAAGCCGCCCTTCCGTCCGTCCCTGGTGGCGATTCTGGTAGACGCTGAACGGCTCGCCATCCGCCCCGCCAGGGAGGGCGATGCGGCCGCGCTGAGCGCGATCGCCCACGCCGCCAAGCGCCACTGGGGCTATCCGGAGGCTTGGATCGCGCGCTGGCGAGACGTGCTGACGATCACGCCGGCGTTCATCCGAGACCACATCGTCTTCGTGGCAGCGGATGCGGATGATCACGCGCGCGGCTTCTACGCGCTGGCGATCGAACGGGCCGACGCCGTTCTGGAGCACCTGTGGATCGAGCCGGCGTGGATGGGCCGCGGCCTGGGTCGAGAGCTGCTGAGTCACGCCGTGGCGACCGCGCGCGACCACGGGGCGGGGCGACTGGAGATCGATTCCGATCCGCACGCGGAGGAGTTCTACCGCCGCATGGGCGCGCGGCGCATCGGCGAGGTGCGCGCGGACGTGGACGACGTCCCGCGCGTGCTGCCGCGGATGGAGATCACGCCGTGAGCTCTGGCCAACGGAATCCGCGTTACGAAGACAGGTAGATCGATGCGCGGGTCGGCGCGGCGGCAGGGAACGATCTGAAGCACCGAAATAAGGACGCGGGGGCGTCTGAAGGGCATTGACACGGTCCCTAACACCTTGTCAGTGCGGTGCAGCAGGAGTTACGTACGATTTGCGTCATAATCATTGACATTCCGCTTCCCGCACCGGCATCGTGCCGGTGCGGGGTTTTTGTCCATCCACTGCCAATCGGCCGCAATTCCGCACGTTTTACCCGAGGACGTGCGCGCACCAGAACGCCTGCGCGTACGCCTCTCATCACGATCCTCGCGCGACATCAGTTTATCCGAGGCTCGTCATCTCCCTGATAAAAAAGGAGGGCCCCATGCGCACAGCGAACCAGGGCATCCGCCGTACCTTCGGCCGGACCGTGCCTCTGCGCGGGATGCTGGCGGTGGCGCTGCTGGCCGGGCTGGGCGCGTGCGCGCGCGATGCGGTGGGGCCGGGCCGCGCGTCGCCGGGCGGCCCATCGTTCACGATCAATCCCGCGTGCGATTCGGCGCTGGGCGGGCAGGTGCACACGGATTCCGTGCTGACGGCGGAAACGTGGACGCGCGCCAACAGCCCGCATCGGGTGAATGCGTACATCTACATCGAAGGCCCGGGCGTGCTTACGCTGGAGCCCGGGACGGTGCTCTGCTTCGTAAACGCTTCGTGGCTTTCTGCCGACCACGGCGGACGCCTGGTCGCGGAAGGGCGCGACACCGCGCGCATCGTGTTCACCGCGGCCGACCCCGCCAACTGGTGGCAGGGCGTGCGCCTGTTCGGCAGTCCCGGCTCCGCCAGTGTGCTGAAGCACGTGCGTATGGAGTACGCCTCAGGCGCCCTCACCTCGTCCGGCGACCACGCGGCCGTCATCGACAGCTCGGTATTCCGGCAGAATGGGTATGCGCTGTCGCTGTTCGGGCGCGGCAGCCGCATCAGCCGTTCGCGCGTGGACACCACCACCACGCCCTGGGCTACCGCGGCCGCCACGATCGGCACCCAGGTCACCTTCGAGCAGAACGTCATCCGCGGCGCGGCCGGCGTGGGGCTGGCCGTGATGGGCATCCACGGCGTAAGCCTGCTGGGCGGGCGCATCGAAGGGAGCGGTGGCGTGGGGCTGCGGGTGACCACCACGGGCGCGGGGTTCGTGAGCACGGCGCCGGTGCGCGTGGTGGGCGGCGCCAGCTACCCGGCGGAGCTGGTGGTGAGCGCGTTTCCCCGCATCTACACGACCGTGGCGCAGCAGGACAGCCTGCTGGGAAACGCGCGCGACACGCTGGTGGTTACGGGCGGCCTTCTGCAGCAGTTCGCGTATCCCACCCAGGCGCTCCCCTGGCACGTGGTGGGTGACATCCAGGTGCAGAACATCGGGATCCTGGCTCCCAAGCCGGGGGCCACCCTGGTCTTCGACGAGGACGTGGGAATCCACGCCGACTACGGAGGAAGGGTGGTGGCGCGCGGAACGGCGACGGCGCCGGTGCTGTTCACGGCGGCGGACGCGGCGGCCGGCTGGGACGGCGTGTGGCTGTACGGAACGCCGGCGCTCAGCAGCTACCTGACGAACGTGCGCATGGAGCACACGACCCGCACCGCCGTGCACGCGTTCGATGGCCATGTCCTGGCCATCGACAGCGCGGTCTTCCGGCAGAACGGCGCCGCGGCCGTCCTCTACGCGGCGAACTCACGGATCAGCCGCTCGCGGGTGGATACCACCACGTGGTCGGCGCGTCCCGCGGTGCAGCTGGGCTACAACACCACGCTGGAGAGCACCCTCATCCGCGGTTCGGCGTGGTACGGGCTGGTGGTGGACAGGGCGGCCGTGCTCTCGTGCGACATCCGCGACAGCGCCAGCCACGGCATCAGCGGTACGGTAAACGACGTGCACAACTGCAACCTGGTGAACAACGCGGGGTCGGGGATCAGCAACAATCCCAACTGGTCGCTGGCCAACGCCGAGGACAACTGGTGGGGCGATGCGGCCGGCCCTACGGGGGCGAGCGGAGACGGCGTCTCCGGGCCGGTAGACTACACCCCGTGGCGCACCACGCCGTACGTGCTGCCCTACGTGCCGTAATTGTGAGACCGATTTCGGAGAACAGCGCCAATGGAATCCGGCCGACGGCGTCATTCTGAGGGAGGCGCCGCGCGAGTTCTTCTTCTCGCTGGCAGGCCTGGCGCCGACCGAAGAATCTCTACGCTGGGCGGGAGAGTCTTTCCGCCGGGAGGGGTCCCCGGGCGTTGCCCGGGCAGGGGTCCAGCGCGAGGGGACGGAGATTCTTCGGTCGCGCCGCACGGTCCCGCGCGAAACCGCGGCTCCGGGGTGGGCGCTCCCTCAGAATGACAGGTGTTTCCCCGGATTAACGCCTGGCTTGGTGATGGAGCGCGAAGGGCGCGGAGACATCGGTCTCCGCG
>DASTVC010000936.1:0-3903 GCA_035759295.1 Longimicrobium sp.
CGCGCCCGCCACGGCCGGCCGCGCCACCACCCGTCGTGCCGCCGACGGTGCCGCCCACGGCCGCCGTGCCACCCTTCGCGCCGCCCTTGGGCTTGGCAGCCGCAGCCGCAGCCGCGCCCGCCGCCGCACCGGCGGCAGCGCCCAGCGCCGCCCCGGCCGCCTTGCGCCGCCCGCTGGGCGAGCCCTCGCGGAAGTTCTTGCCGGCGGTGAACGAGATGGTGCTGCGCTCCGGGATGTCGATCACGGCGCCGGTGCGCGGGTTGCGGCCCTGGCGCGCGGCCCGGGTCTTCTTGGTGAACTTGCCGAAGCCGGGGATGGACAGCTCGCCGATCCCGTGCACCGCCTCGGAGACCGCCCCGGCGGCGGTGTCGAAGATGGCGTCGACCGCGCGCGCCGCCGCGGCCCGGCTCATCTGGGCCTTCTCGGCGACATTGTCGATGAACTCTGACTTGTTCATGGGAGTCTCCACGCGTGGCGGTTTCAGGTTCGGGCGCGGCCGGTCGGCTTGGCCCGCGCGCCCCCTGATGCAAACCCGGTTCCACTCCAGCGGCGCCATTGCTGGGCTTAAGCCGATTCCGCACACACCGCGCACAGCGAACGGGACGGCTCCGCGCCAGCCCCCGCCTCAAACTTCGCCCTCTGGACGGCCTAACTCGTTGATTTTCCGCAGGATAGTCCTTCGCTCGCCCACGCCCGCACCAGCCACCGCCAGCGCGGGACGCCCCGCATCCACATGCAAATTCGCGAAAAAATTCCTGTTGCCGCGAATCATCCGCGGGATCGCACGACGCACGGCGGCCCTCCCCGACGCACGGGGAGGGCCGCTGATCGTCATCCATCTCCCCTCTCCCCCGCACGTTTGCACGGGAGGGGTCGGGCGAAGAGGTGCTATCGGGTGCCGAAGCCCTGGCGGAACGAGTCCACCACGCGCCGCGCCGCCTGCTGCGCGTTGCCGAAGGCATCGCGGGCGCTCTCGCGGTACGACGCGGCCGCGGCGGCGATGTCCTCCGCGTACCCGGGCTCCGGCTCGCCGCGGCGGCGGTACTCGCCGGCCAGGATGCGCTCGTACGCGCCGCTCTCGAACCAGTTGCGCATCTCCGCCACGCGGATCACCGGGGCCGGATGGGTGAGGGCCAGGACGTTGAGCACCTTGAACACCTGGTCGGCCAGGTCGCCCGTCTCGCGGTACTCCTCGGCCTGCGCGATGAAGTCGGCCAGGTTGGTCTCGCCCGTCTTGCCGCCGGCGAACTTGAGCATGGTCCGCATGGCCGCCTCCGGATCCTGCACGGCCAGGATGCCGGCGCGGTCGCAGGAAAGCTCGGCCTTGCGGTGCCACTCCATCAGCGCCATCAGCACCGCCCGCGCCGCCAGCCCCACGATGGGGAATCCCACCATGGAAAGCTGGTAGAGCACCACCATCATCGTAAGGTAGAGCGTGTGGCCGCTCAGCACGTGCCCCAGCTCGTGGCCCAGCACAAAGCGCAGCTCGTCGTCTTCCAGCTCCTCGACCGTGAGGGAGTTGAGGACGATGAACGGCTTCTGCATCCCGAAGGCGAACGCGTTGATGGTGTAGCCCTGCTGCACGTAGAGCGGATACGGCTCCACGTCCAGCGTGCGCGCCGCCTCGACGTACAGCCGGTGCACGCGGGGAAACTGCGTGGCACTCACCCGCACGGAGCTGGAAAGAAAGGCCAGGCGCAGCGGCTTTTCGCCGAAGAAGCCGAAGACGGTGCGCAGCACCTGGTCGAACACCGGGATCTTGCGCAGCGCGTTCAGCGCGGCGCGGTCGGCCGGGTGCTCCCAGGTGCGCGGGTCGATCTGGGTGAGAATGCGGGGGTCGCTCATCGGTGGCGGCGTGGCCGGTGTGAGGGTTCGGGCGCGGCGGGGCCGCGGATGCAAGGACGGTACGGCCCGGGCGGCGTGGGGTTTCAATTCATTTCAACCCCTGATGGACCAATGGGATAGGCGGTGGTGTACGGATCGTGCGTGAAAGGGTGTTTGCGCGGCTCTACCGCCCTGCGCCCTCACGTCTTAGATTGCCGGCCAGCCTGCCGTCACCACCGCCGCCTCCGGGGAACCGCCCGGGCAGTGCGGCCCCGTTCCCACGCATCTTGGAGAATCTGCCATGCGCCGTCAACGCATCGCCCTGCTCGCCGCGCTCGTGATGTCCACCGTGCTCCCCGCGGTCGTGAGCGCCCAGCAGGCGTCGCAGCTTCGCGGCACCTGGACGCTCAACCGCGAGCAGAGCGACGACATCAACGCAAAGATCAACACCGCCGTCGCACGGATGAACGTGGTGGTGCGCCAGATCGCCCGTCCGCGGCTGCGCAGCACCAACACCGCCTACCCGCGCCTGGTGATCGTGCACGACGCCACCAACATCCGCGTCGACATGGCGGGCCGCCCGTCGGTGAGCAGCCCGGCCAACGGGCAGCCGGTGCTGTGGCACCGCGAGACCGGCAACACCTGCGCGGCCGTGCGCGGCGACTGCGTGCAGGTGACCTCGCAGTGGAACAACGGCGCGCTTACGCACACCTTCCGCGCCGAGGACGGGCAGCGGGTGAACGTGTACACCGTGAGCGCCGACGGCAACACGATGACGATGAACGTCACCATCACCAGCCCGCGCCTGCCCAACCCGCTTACCTACAAGCTGGTCTACAACCGCGCGTCCTGATGCGCCCGCGGGGCTGACGCAGCGTTCGATGGAGAGGCGGCCCGGAAGCGGGCCGCCTCTTCGCGTTTTGGGGATGCGGGTTCCGAGCAATGGAATCCCGACCGCGGCGCCCGGTCCTGTCTCGGGCGGTTGAAACCGCGGCTGGAAATTCACGAAGTCCGCCTTCGCGGACTGCGGCCGGACGATCCTGCCGGCGGAGCAAATCATCCGCTCGTCCGCGAATCTTTCATTCCGAGCCGCTCACCTCGATGACCCCGCGAATACCGCCCTACGGCGCGCGATCGGGGTGGATGTGCTCGCCCAGATAGTCGGGCTGGGCGGGGATCAGGTGGGGGACCACGCCGGGGCGCGTCTCCCAGGCGTCGAACACCTCGGCGAAGCGCAGGCCGTACTGCTCGCCGGTGACGCGAAGGCGCCGCTCCAGCCATTCGCGGTCGCCAAAGCCGATGCTCTCGCGATAGAAGCGGGCCAGCTCGTGGATGGTGTCCACGTACGGCTCCACGTCCACCGCGACGGGCGGGATCACGGAGTGCGCGCCGCGAAAGGTGAAGACGGGCACGGGGGCACGATGCGGCTTGCCCGGCGCCACCACCTTGGCCATGCGCGCCAGCGTGATGGCGTCGCGAAAGATCTTGCCCGAGGCCTGGTGGTCCGGGTGCCGCATCCCCCGCCCCCACGATTCGCCCCAGGTGATCAGCCCGTCCGGCTGGATCTCCGCCAACACCTTTGCCACCCGCCGCGCCGAATCCGCGTTCGCCTCCAGCCCGCAGTCGGCAAAGTCCAGAAAGCGCGTCTCCACGCCCAGGATTTCGCCGGCCCGGCGGCCGTGCTCCTCGCGGCGCGCCGCCACCTGGTCGACGGGGATGGGGCCGAACGCCTCCGTCATCTCTCCGCGCGTGAGCCACACCACCACCACGCGATCGCCGCGGGCCTTCTGCGCCAGGATGGCTCCCGCCGCGCCCACCTCGTCGTCCGGGTGGGCCAGCCCCACCAGCAGCGTCTTGCGCTCCATTCCCTCGCCTCTCGCACGGATCCCATTCGCGCCACCGCGGGCGCGCATGGAATCTCCCGAACACCGGCGCGCCCGGCAAGTGACCGGGTGAACGGGTGACGGGGTGAACGGGTGACTGAGATCAGAGCAGCACCAGCTGCCGCTCGCGCAGGCGGCTTCCGTCTCTGCGCGGCTCGACCGAGACCGCGGCGGGGAGGCGCTCGGAGACCGGGGT
>DASTVC010000937.1:0-5586 GCA_035759295.1 Longimicrobium sp.
CCCAAACTGCGGGGGAGGGGTGGTGTGGCCGGAGGGTGCGGCGCGCTTCGGAGGAGTCGAAGCGGGATCGAATTCTCCCCTTTCTCCCGCGCAGCGGGGGAGAGGGGCCGGGGGAGAGGGGGCCTCTCGGGCGCCAGTTCGATGCCTGTCGTCGAGTCTCAGTGCCTCGGTGTCTCCTGCCGAAGCGGGATCGAATTCTCCCTTCCCCCATGCAGTTTATGGGGGAAGGGCCGGGGATGGGGGGCGGCGCCGGGCGCCAGCGGGATGCCTGCCATCGCGCGTCGCGTAGGCCGGCTGTAGCTTGGTCGAGCCGCATCGTCATCCCACCGTTTCGTCACCGCACCGAACTCCGCTTCTCCAACATGCATTCACGATTCTTCGCCGTACTTCTCGCGCTGGGGCTGGCGGGGTGCGCCGGCAACGCGCCGCGGGCCGCCGTGTCCGGCCCCGCGGCGGACGACACCGCCGGCGTGCTGGAGGTGCAGCGGGCGTGGTGGCGGGCGTTCGCGGTGGCGGATACGGCGTATCTGCAGGCGCACACGGCGGCGGACTTTTCGCTGACGACCAGCGGCGGCGCCACGTTCGACCGGGCTGGGATGCTGGCGCAGACCGCGACGCACGTGAACGGCGGCCGTTTGACGATGTCGTTCGCGGACGAGGCAGCTCGCCTGGCGGCCCCGTCCGTGGCGGTGGCGACAACGCGATCGACGGAGGCGGACGGGCCGGCGGCGTCCAGCACCTTTCGCTACCTCACCGTGATGGTACGCGCCGCGGATGGGTGGCGCGTTTCGGCGGCGCAGAGCACGCGCGAGCTGGCGTTCACGCCGCGGGTGCCCGCCACGCAGGCGGGTGCGCTGGGGGACTTCGTGGGCGCGTACGTCACGCCTCGCGGCACCGAGCTGCGGGTGCAGGCGCGCGATTCCTCGCTGGCGCTCATCGAGCCGTCGGGGAAGGAACTGCCGATGGTGCCGGTCGGCCCGGCGCTGTTCGAGCTCGGGGGCGCGTCGCCGCTGAACGGCGTCGTGCGGCTGATGTTCACGCGCGACGCGAGCGGGCGGGTCACCTCGATGAGCCGGCTGCTGAACGGCGTGGTGAACACCTTTCCGCGCCAGGCGCCTCCCGGCGCGGACGGACTGGCATCCGCCGTGGGGGCGTTCCTCGTCGATTCGATGATCGCAGGGTACTCATCCGCCGAGCCCCTGTACCTCTCGGCGCCGGGGACGGCGTTCGATTCCGCCGTCGCGGCCATCCTGATCGCGGAACCGCGGGTCCGGACCTTCGGGACCCGCCGTCCGGCGGGGTATCAGTGGATCACGACACGCGATTTCACCCTGCGCGGCGACACCGCGGCCGTGATGGTGGAGGTGGGGGTGCGGCACCCGCCGGACGGCAGCCCCATCGACACCTACATCGAACAGAACCTGTACTTCTTCGTTCCGGACGGTCCGGGATGGCGGTGCGTGCGGCGCGAGTTCGTGCGCGGCACGGATCTGGGCTCCGTACGCGGGTGAGCATCCACGTCAGACGGAGGGGGAGGTCGTGATCATCAAGCTCGTACGCCACGGCCAGTCGATGGCCAACACCGGCGAGGTGATCCCCGCGGAGGTGGGCGACCACACCGTCCCACTGACGGTGCTGGGCCACGAGCAGGCCCGCGAGGCGGGGCGGCGGATCGGGGCGGCGTTCCTGGACGGCGCGCTGGCGTACTGCTCGCCCTTTCGCCGGGCGCGGGAGACGATGGCCGGCGTGCTGGCCGGCGCGGCGGTGGACGCCGGGGACGTGCGGGTGTTCGAGGACCCCCGCCTGCGCGAGGTGGAGCACGGGTACGTGGACGCCGAGCCGCAGCAGGCGCTGCGCAGCACGCACGGCTGGTTCTACTACCGCTTCAACGGCGGCGAGAGCCCGGCGGACTGCTACGACCGCACCTGCACCTTTCTGGAGAGCCTGATGCGGCAGGCCGGCCGCAAGCGTGCCGAGCGGGTGCTGGTGGTGACGCACAGCCTTACCATCCGCTGCTTCGTGATGCGCTTTCTGCACCTGACGGTGGAGGAATTCGACCGCATGGCGGGGCTGGAGAACGGCGCCGTGGTCACGCTGGCGCACAAGGATCGGCTGCAGGCGCCGGTGTTCACCTCCGGCCGCTGGGGCGTGGAGGACCTGCCCCTGCGGCCCGCGTCGGAGGGGGAGTAGCGGACGCGGCGTTCGGCCCAACCCGGGAAATCACCCATGATCGACCTTTCCCCAACACCGATGGCGCCCATCGCGCCGGACCGCATCGTCGAGGGCCCCGCCATGCTGCTGGCCGGGCTGCGCCGCGTGCACGCTTTCGCCACGGCCGCGGAGAGCATCACGGAGCAGTGGCGGGCGTTCCGGGCGATCGGGACGCTGCCGGGGCAGCGGGGGACGGCGGCGTACGGCGTGCTGTGCGGCGCGGATCCGCAGGCGCAGACGTTCGAATACATGACCGGCGCCGAGGTGGCGTCGTTCGACGGACTCTCCGCGGAGTACGGGCGGATGCGCATCCCCGCGCAGCGCTACGCCGTGTTCGCGCACCGCGGCCCCGCCGCCACGCTGCACCTTGCCTGGGACGCGATCTGGAACGACTGGATCCCCCGGTCCGGCCATCAACCCGCGAACACGCCGGAGTTCGAGGTCTACGATGAGCGCTTCGATCCGCGGACGGGGACGGGGTTGATCGAGGTCTGGGCTTCGATCCTCCCCGCCTGACGTTGTTCGATCCGCCGCTCTCCAGCGACGTTGCCGCGCGCGTGGTCGCGGCGTACGGCGAGCCCGGAGCCACGTGGCTGCGGCGGCTACCCGAGCACCTTGGAGCCGCCTTCCGCGAGTGGAGCTTGGCCGGGGACGGCGCGCCGTACGCCGAGGCGAGCCTGGGCCTGGTGATCCCGGTGCGCGGACCGGACGGCGCGCCGCTCGTGCTGAAGCTCGCCCCGCCCACCGAGTGGCTGGCGAACGAGGCGCACACGCTGGCGCACTGGGCAGGCGGCGGCGCCGTGCGGCTGGAGGCGGTGGACCTGGCGCGCGGCGCGCTCCTGCTGGAGCGTGCGGTGCCCGGAACGCCGCTCGCGTCCCTCTGCGCGAGTGACGACCGGGCCGCTACGGCGGCGGCAGCGGACGCGATCGCGCGCCTCCGCGCCACGTCCGGACCTCCGCGCGAGGCGCTGCCGGGGATCGCGTCGTGGCTCGCGTCGCTGGAGGCCGCGTCCGCACCCGACGCCCTGCCGCGGCTGGCGAGTGCGGGCCGCGATGCGCGAGCCATCGCCGCGGAGCTGCTGGCCGACTCGGCCGCGGCGTCGGTGCTGCACGGCGACCTGCATCACCACAATCTGCTGCGCGCGGAGCGCCTTCCCTGGCTGGTGGCCGATCCGAAAGGCATTCTGGGACCGCGCGAGGCGGAGCCGGCGGCGCTGCTGCGGAACCCTCGCCGTTTCGTAATCTCGCACCCCAGCCCCGCGGCCCTGCTGTCGGACCGGCTCGACGTCCTGGCGGAGCGGCTGGGGGATGACGTGCGGCGGCTCGCGGGGTGGGGGTACGCGCTGGCCGTGGTGGCCGCGTGCTGGGCCGCGGAGGACCGGGAGGACGAGGAAGTGCGCCGCTGGCTCGCCTGCGCCGATGCCCTGCGCGCCGCCGCCCGCCTGCGTGGCGCGATGTGAGCCATCGAGTTCCCGGACTCGGCGCGTCCGACGCTGTCATTTCGAAGGAGCGCCGCGCAGAACCGTCTGTCAGAGAAAACCCGGCGCGCGACTGAGAAATCTACTTTCCGGCTGCTGGTGGCCTGTTCCGCCAGCAGGGATCCGGCCCTGTCCGGCGATCGTGCCGCCGCACGTGTGGAGCGGGCTGCCGCGTCTGCCCTCGTGACGCCGACAGTAGATTCCTCGGCCCTGCAACGGGTGGCGCGAGAGGCCGACGGCGGTGTGGGCGGGCCTCGGAATGACAATTCCGTCTCATCCCCCAGGGTCCATCAGGCGTCGATGTCGCAGGAACGAATGGATGATGCGCCGCGCGTGGGCGACGAGGATCCGCGTTCGCCGGATGCCGTCGCGCTGATGGACGAGCTTACGCGCGCCCTCGCCGGCATCACGGGCGAGGGCGGGGCGGGATCGTTCGACGTGGCGGACGTATGCGCGCCCGGCGGCGCGTTCGTGGTGGCGCGCTCGGCGGAGGGTGAGCCGCTGGGCTGCGGCGCCATACGCCCACTTTCGGACGGTGTGGCCGAGGTGAAGCGGATGTACGCGCGGCCCGGAACCCGCGGCGTGGGGTCCGCCGTGCTCGCGTTTCTCGAAGCGCGGGCGCGGAGCCTTGGATACGATGCGCTCTGGCTGGAGACGCGGCGTGTGAACACCGACGCGGTCGCGTTCTACACGCGCCGGGGCTACCGGCCCATCGACAACTACGGGCGCTACGCCGGCCGCGCCGAGTGCGTCTGCCTGGGCAAGAACCTGGGAGCGGATGCCGCGCCGCGACTCACGACGCTTCCGGAGCACTCCGCCGACCGCGTATGATCCACCGCTTCCCGCGCTCCCGTATCCAGACCAGACGATGATGATGCCGAAACGGATCAGGCAGGCCCTGCCGGTCGCACTGCTCACCGGCGGTCTCGCCGCGGAGGCCGCGGCGCAGGAGCCGGTGCCTCCGCACCAGACGTTTACGATGGAGTCCGCGGTGCTGGGCGAGACGCGGCGCATCAACGTCTACACGCCGCCGGGCTACGAGACCGGGTGGGCGAAGCATCCCGTGCTGTACATGCCTGACGGAGGCGTGCAGGAAGATTTTCCGCACATCGCGTCGACGGTGGACGCCGGCATCCGCGCCGGGGAGCTGCGCAGGATGATCGTCGTCGGCATCGAGAACACCGAGCGGCGGCGCGACATGACGGGCCCCACGGAGGTGGCCGAGGACCGCGCCATCGCGCCGCGCGTGGGCGGATCGGCCGCGTTCCGCCGCTTTATCGCCGAGGAGCTGATGCCGGAGGTGCGGCGCCGCTACCGCGTGACGGGCGAGGCGGCCATCATCGGCGAGTCGCTGGCGGGGCTGTTCATTGTGGAGACCTTCTTTCTGCAGCCGGACCTGTTCGATACCTACATCGCGCTCAGCCCCAGCCTGTGGTGGAACGGCGAGGCGCTGGTGCGCGGCGCGGACGCGCGGCTCAAGGACCCGGAATCGCTGGGGACGGGGCTGGCTCCCACGGTGCTCTACCTGTCGTCGGCCGACGAGGAGAACATCGCCGCCCCCGCCGCGCGCCTGGCGGAGGTGCTGCGCGCCAACGCATCGCCGCGGCTTCTGTGGCAGTACCGCCCGCGGCCGGAGCTTACGCACGCCACCATCTACCGCGCCGAAGCGCCGCGGGTGCTGCGCGACCTGTTTCCACCGCCGCTCTCCATCAGCTCCGTCACCTCGCCGCCCGAACAGATCGACCGCGACGACACGACGGGCATCACGCCGCTGCGCGAGGGCGTCGAGGCCGCACGCGAGCCGGCGGGCGCGTTCACGGTGATCCGCGAAGAGTACACCAACCCGCAGCCGAGCATGCACTCGCTGGATCGGTGGACGAAGATCCATCTCTCGTTC
>DASTVC010000938.1:0-11679 GCA_035759295.1 Longimicrobium sp.
TACGGTTCGCGGGATCGCGCATCGGGTGAAGCCGGAATGGTGGGTCGCGGGGCGCTGCGGCGGGAAAGGGGTTGCCAGAAAAAATGCGGATGGCCCCCTGCCGAGCTTCGGTCCGCCGCCGTTCCCGACATCCCCAGAAAAGCCCGGCGCGCCCCGCGACGCCCGACGGGGGGGCACCGTGTCGCGCGTGGTAAACCCGCCATCGCTTCCCACGATGCGTGCAACGAAATCCGCGATGAACCTCTCTTTTCGCCTGCTCCTTCATGCAATCAAGGGACAGCCGTTCATGCGGAGCCGCGGAGGAACGGAGAGGGGACGCGGAAGAAGCTTTCATCCGCGTCCTCTCAGTTTCCCCCGCGGCTCCCCGTGATCCGTCTCTGGAGCGATCGCGACTCTGTCAGCCTGCCGGCTGAAGCAGCGCGCTCCACCACTCCTCTTCCTCGTCGATGCGGACGATGCGGAAGCCGGCGGCCTCGGCGTCGTGCATTACCGCGGGCGCCTCGGTGCGCAGGATGCCGCTGACGATCAGCCGCCCCTGCGGTGACCCGCCCAGCGACTCGCGGAAGGAGGGAAGCAGCGGACGGATGATGCCGCTCAGGATGTTCGCCAGCAGCAGGTCGAAGCGGCCGAGGCCCGCCAGCAGCGCGGGATCCGCCATCTCCTCCACGATCCGCACGCGGTCCTCGACGCCGTTGCGCTCCAGGTTCTCGCGCGCGTTCAGGTTGGCGTCGGGATCGTACTCCACCGCGATCGCCTCGGCCGCGCCCAGCATGGCCGCCGTGATCGCCAGGATCGCGCTGCCGCTGCCCACGTCCAGCACGCGGTCGCCGGGGCGCAGCGCGTCGTCCAGCAGCCGCAGGCAGCCGCGCGTGGTCGCATGCTCCCCCGTCCCGAACGCCATCTGCGGGTCGATGTCCACCACCACCTGCCCGCGCCGCGCCTCCCACTCGGTCCACGTGGGCTTCACGACGATGCGCTCCGTCACCTGGCGCGGCGCCAGCCCCTCGCGCCACTTGGCCGCCCAGTCCTCGTTGGCCTGCCACCGCCACGTGACCACCGGCGCCGCCGCGTCGGGAAGCTCCTCCGCCAGCGCCTCGCGCAGCTCCGCGACGTACGCCTCGGGGTCGCGCGGCTCGGGAACGTAGGTCACCACGCCGCCGTCGGCCTCTTCCACCGCCCAGCTTCCACGCCCCACCAGCACCTCCGCCGCCAGCGGAAGCAGCTCCGGATCCGCCATCCGGATGGTGAGAACCAGCCAGCGCTCCGGCCGCGCGCTCACGCGGCGAACGCGTCGCGCACGCGGCTCCAGAAGCCCTTGCCGCGCCGCGTTCCCGCCTGCGGAACGGGGTCCTCCAGCTCCGCCAGCTGCCGGAAGAGTGCCTCCTGCTCCGGCGAAAGCTCCGTGGGCGTCCACACGTGCACGCGCACCAGCTGGTCGCCGCGCCCGCCGCCGCCCAGGTGCGGCAGCCCCTTGCCGCGCAGCGTGAACGTCTCGCCGCTCTGCACGCCGGAGGGAATGCGCACCTTCTCCTCGCCGTACACCGTGGGCACCTCCACCTCGCGCCCCAGCGCCGCGTGGCTGAACGAGACGGGAAGGTCGTAGATCAGGTCGCTCCCCTCGCGGACGAAGCGCGAATCCTCCTCCACCTCGATCACCACGATCACGTCGCCGCGGGGGCCGCCGCGCGGGCCCGCGTTCCCCACCCCGCGCATGGTGAGGTAGTTGTCGCTGCTCACCCCCGCGGGAATGTCTACGTCCAGGGTGTGTTCGCCGCGCTGGCGCCCGTCGCCGTTGCACGTCTTGCACGGGTTCTTGATGATGCGCCCCTCGCCGCGGCAAGTGGGGCACGCCGACGCGCTCACGAACTGGCCGAACACGCTGCGCTGCACCGTGCGCACCTGGCCCGCGCCCTGGCAGGTGGTGCAGGTGGTGGAGCCGCCTTCGTCCGTGCTCCCCGCGCCCTTGCAGGTGCCGCACGGGTCCAGCGCGCGAATCATCACCCGCTTGCGCACCCCCTCCGCCACCTCCTGCAGCGTGATGGGCACGCGGATCTGCAGGTCCTTCCCCTTCTGCACCCCTCCGCGGCCGCCGCGCCCGGTGTCGAAGCCCCCGAACCCGAAGTCGCGCATGAAGATGTTCAGCGCGTCCTCGAACCCGAAGCCGCCGAACCCGCCCGCTCCCGGGCCCGCCCCGCCGCGCTTTACGCCGGCGTGGCCGTAGCGGTCGTACGCCGCGCGCTTGTCCGCGTCGCGCAGGATCTCGTACGCCTCGGTGGCTTCCTTGAACTTGTCCTCTGCTTCCTTGTCCCCGCTGTTGCGGTCGGGGTGGTACTGCAGGGCAAGCTTGCGGTACGCCTTCTTTATGACCTCGCCGTCGGCGGTCTTTTCGACCCCGAGGACTTCGTAGTAGTCTCGCACGGTGCTCATCATGGCGCTTTCCGCATGTGTACGATCTTCTTCTGTCTCAACGACTTCCTGAACTGCGCAGACGTGTCTCCGCCGGCTCCGCAATGGCGGTTGAAACCGCGGCTACAACGGCACGAAGTCCGCCTGCGCGGACTCCCGGCCCGCCGGCCGTGGCGGAGGCCTCCTACACCAGCAGTTCCGACACCATCGCCGATGCCCCCTCCACCATCGCGATCACGCGCTCGTACGGCATCCGCGTCGGCCCGATCACGCCCACGACACCCTTCAGCTCGCCCAGGCGGTACTCCGACGTCACCAGCGTGAACCCGGCCAGTGCCGGGTCCGCGTGCTCCCCGCCGATGGTGATGCGCAGGCCGTCGGCCGCGCCGCGGTTGGCCACCGCGTTCTTCAGCAGGTCGCGCTGCTCGGTGAGCGAGATCAGCGACCGCAACCGCTCGCCGCTGTTGAACTCCGGCTGCTCCGCCAGCACCGCCGCGCTCCCCAGCAGCACCTCATCCTGCCCCGCCGTCACCGGCGCGAACCACTCCTCGCCCGACTGCAGGAACACGTTCAGCAGCCCCGCGCCCGGATCGTCCGACGGCACGCTGTCGCGCAGGCGGATGGGCAGCGTCGCGCGGATCTCGCGCAGCGTGTGCCCGGCCAGCCGCTCGTTCAGCAGCGCCGCCACCGACGAGAGTGCCGTCGCCGGGATCGCGGCCGGGACGTCGACGTAGATGGTACGGACGCCCGCCGCGCGCAGCGACATCACCAGCAGCACCCGCGACTCGTGGATGGGGATCAGGTCCAGGCGCTCCAGCATGGCCTCTTCCATCCGCGGCGCCACGGCGATCCCCATCTCCTGCGTCAGGAGCCCCAGCACCTGCGCCGCGCGCCGCAGCAGCCGCTCGATCGCCGCGCCTTCCCCGCCCTGCACCAGCTCGGTGCGCAGCGCCGCCTGCTCCGCGCTGGTGAGCGACTGGCGGTCCATCAGCGCATCGACGTACAGCCGGTACGCCAGGTCCGTGGGTACGCGCCCGGCGGAAGTGTGGGGATGGTACAGGTACCCCTTCTCCTCCAGGTCGCTCATGGTGTTGCGCACCGTCGCCGGAGAGATGCCCAGGCGGAACCGGCGCGCCACGTTGCGGCTGCCGGCCGGCTCGGCGGTCTCCACGTAGGTGCGGATCACCGCTTCCAGGATCTGGTGCTCGCGCTCGGAAAGGGGCTCGCCCGTGATCATTGTTCCCGGTGGGAAATCGGCCGCAAAACCCGTTGAATCTGCTCCCCTGCGGCGGCCCGGTCAATCCCGCGCCCCGTCGGCACGTCCCGCAAACGTCAGGATCCGCCCGCGCGCGCACGCGTCGACCGCGTTTGTATGGCAAGAACGGGGACGCCCCGCGTGCGCCGATCCGGCCGGACCGGTGCCATCCGCGGCCGTCCCCGCGTCCTAAATCCTGTCAAAGCTGCAGCGCCGGCACCCGCTCGCGGTCCGTCTCTGCCGCCGAGGCCATCTGCACCGCCAGCGTGTCCAGCAGCAGCCACCCCTCCGCCGTCAGCCGCAGCCGCCCGCCGCGCTCCGCCGCCCACTTCCGCTCCGTCCACTGCGCGGCGAGCCGGCGCACTTCATCCCCGGCCCCCTCCATCGGCCATCCGGCGTCCGTGCGCAGCCGCAGCCACGCGCGCTCCAGACCGCCCGTGTCCTCGTCCACCGTCTCTTCCCCGTCCGTCGGCAGCCGGCCGGCGGCCACGCGGTCGCGGTAGTCGTCCCAGCCGCGCACGTTCCAGCGGCGCAGCGGCGGATAGAACGCGTGCGACCCCGGCCCCAGCGCCGCGTACGGCTCCCCCGTCCAGTAGACGAAGTTGTGGCGCGACCGCAGCCCCGGCCGCCCGAAGTTGCTCACCTCGTAGTGCTCGAACCCCGCGCCGGTCAACGTGTTGTGCGCGAGCAGGTACTCGTCCGCGTAGCGGTCCTCGTCCGCCAGCGTCTCGCGCCCCTCGTCCACCCAGCGCCCCAGCGGCGCCGCCTTCTCCGCCGTCAGGCCGTAGAGCGAGACGTGCTCCGGCTCCAGCAGCAGCGCGCGGAACAGGTCCTCGCCCCAGTCCCGCTCCAGCCGCGACGGCACCCCGAAGATCAGGTCGATGCTCACGTTGCCGATCCCCGCCTCCCGCGCCGCCGCAAAGGCGCGCGGAGGGCCGTCGGGCCCGTGCAGCCGGCCCATCCACTTCAGCGTGGGCTCATGGAACGTCTGCGCGCCCAGGGATATGCGGTTCACCCCGGCCGCCCGCCACCCGCGCGCCACCTCCGGCGTAAAGCTTTCCGGATTGGCCTCGCACGTCCACTCGGCGCGATCATCCCACTGCGCCCACGGATGCAGCCGTTCGCGCAGCGCCGCCATGGCGTCCGGCCCCAGCAGCGACGGCGTGCCGCCGCCGAGATAGATCGTATCCAGCCGCAGCGGCGTGTCCCACCCGCGCTCGGCGGCCAGCATCCGCATCTCCCCCGCGACCGCGTCCAGCCACTCCGCCGTCGGCGCCTGGCGCGTGGCCTGTACCGCAAAGTCGCAGTACGAGCACCGCCGCGTGCAGAAGGGCACATGCACGTATAGCGACCGCGGCCGCTCGTCCGCGAATCGGGCTTCAGTCAACGGATTGTGCTGCATCAGAATAACGACACCCAACCCCGCCCCGCGTTCCGCTGCGAGCCTCCATCACTGTCACCAGAGGCGCTTGACGCACTCTCCCCCCCACCGCACCCCGCCAATCCGCGCAGGCGGATTTCGTGTGTTTGTTGCAGCGAATTTATTCGCCCTTGCGGCCTTGGCACCCGACTGGCCGGACCATCATCACCGCAACCTGAACTGCTTCCCCGGCAGGGACTCCACAAGCTCGCGTAGTTCCAGCCCCAGCAGCGCCGCGAGGGTCGCGTTCGTCGCCAGCCCCGCCGCGGCCGCGAGATCGTCCACGTGCCGCGGATCGCCCGCCAGAAAGCCGAACACGCGCGCCTCGTCCGGCGCCAGGTCCGCCGGCGCGGTTCGTGGTGCGGGCGCAGACGGTTCCGCCGTGGCAGCCGCGGTGCGCCCGTTCAGCGCGTGCGGCACCACGCCGACGCCGTGCAGCTCCTCCAGGATGTCCTGCGCTGAGGTGACCAGCCGCGCGCCCTCCTTCAGCAGCTGGTTGGTCCCCGCGCTCATTTCCGACCCGATCTGCCCGGGGACGGCGAACACCTCCTTCCCCAGCTCCAGCGCGTACTCCACCGTGTGCCGGGCGCCGCTCTTCTCACCCATCTCCACCACCAGGACCCCCGCGCTCAGCGCCGCGATCAGCCGGTTGCGGCGGGGAAAGTTGCCCGCCAGCGGCTCCTCGCCGGGCGCCATCTCCGAGATCAGCAGCCCGCGTTCGGCCACGCGGCGGAACAGCCGCTCGTTCTCCGGCGGGTAGACGCGGTCGATGCCGTGCCCCAGCACGCCCACCGTCGCGCCGCCCGCGTCCAGCGCCGCCGTCTGCGCCACCGCGTCGATCCCCCGCGCCATCCCGCTGGCGACACCGTACCCCGCCCGCGCCAGCTCATACGCCAGCCGCGACGCCACCCGCCGCCCGTAGTCCGTCGGCGCCCGCGTCCCCACGATGCCGATCGCCGGCTCCGACATCAGCTGCGCGTCGCCCAGCGCGTACAGCACGAAGGGCGGATCGGGAAGCGCGCGGAACGACTGCGGATACGCCGCGTCCGACTGCGTCACCACCCGCGCGCCGATCTTCTCCAGCGCGTCCAGCGCCGCCCGCGCGCGCTGCAGCCCCTCCGCCGTACCCGCCGCCGCCACCCGCCGCGCGAACTCCGCCCCGAACCCCGGCACCTCCGCGATCCGCGCCGCCCCCGCCCCAAGCACGCGGTCGACGGACCCGAAGCGGCTCAGCAGCACCGTCGTCCGCGCCGGCCCCATCCCGGGCACGATCGCAAGGCGCAGCAAGGTCTCGAGAGTGCTCTGGTCCGTCGTCGTCAGCATCGCGCAGGGGCAAGATCGGGAGGGCCAGCTACGCCTCAACGATACCGCCGAAACAGCGGGCGCCGGAAGGGTTGGCGGGAAGTAGGTACGCGCACTGGCCACATGGGAGCGGCGCAAATCTGCGGATCGAGCGAAAGCGCCGCGAAAGACGAAATTACGCCGTGTCCATGCTGGCGAAACAGGAGCGGCGATGGACGGCTGGGGCAGCGGGCTTGTAACCCATAAGTCGTTTTCGCGCATACGCTTGCTTGCGAACACGCTCCGGTGCCGATCAGTTTGGCCGCCCCTGACCTCCCGGAGCGCCATGATTCGAATCTACCTGGACACCTGCTGCTTGAACCGTCCGCTGGACAACCAGTCACAGCAACGCGTGAGGTTGGAATCCGAAGCGATCATCATTATCCTTCGACGTGTCGCACGTGGAGAGTGGACGATGATCGGCAGCGGCGCGATTGATGACGAGATCGCTGCGAACCCCGATCCTGAACTGCGAGATCACGTTCAGTCGTTCGCGCGGGTCGCAACGGAGTATGTCACCCTCAATCCCGATCACGGACGGCGCGGGCGACAGTTGCAGGCGGCAGGGCTGCAGGGGCATGATGCGCTGCACCTGGCCTGCGCCGAAGCGGCAGGCGCTGACGTCCTCCTGACAACAGACGATGCCTTTGTCCGGCGAGCACGACGTGTGCAGCAGGACGTCGGCGTACGAGTCGTAAATCCGCTGACCTGGTTGGAGGAACAACCGCGATGACCAGCACATCGGAAACCCCGTCCGTAGACGAAATCCGCCAAGCCGAGCTTGAAGCGCTCCAGCGCGAGCTCGGGCTGGTCGGGATGATTCGCTATCTGCAGAAGGTCCGCCCGGGATCTGGCGATTACACGGCCGAACGCGCGGAACTCGTGGGCAATATGACCGTCGACGAAATCTACGAACGGATCGAGAAGCGGCGGGCCGAAGCGGCGGAGCGTACGCAGGACTGAAGGTACACCGCGCCGCCCGGTTCCGGGCGGCGCGGCGTCCATCTTACCAGGCTTGGTCGGATCCAGCCCCCCGACGGGCAGGCACTCGCCTCACGGCCGCCAGGGCTCCTCCTCCTCACCCTCGACCGTGTTCTCCTCCTTCAGCGCCTGGGCGGCGTGGCTCCAGAGGGCCTCCAGCAGCGGGTCCAGCCCGCGCTGCGCCACCGACGAGATCACGAACTGCCCCCACGCGTCCGGCGCGTCGACCTTGGGCGCGGGCCAGTCGGGCGGCAGCAGGTCGGCCTTGGTGAAGACGACGGCGTGCGGCTTGGCGGCCAGCTCCGTGGAGTAGCGGCCAAGCTCATCGCGCAGCTTGTCGTACTCGGCCTGGGGCTCCAGCGCGTCGGCGGGGATCATCAGCGCCAGCGTGCGCGTCCGCTCGATGTGGCGCAGGAACTGGTGCCCCAGCCCTTTCCCCTCGTGCGCGCCCTCGATGATGCCGGGAATGTCGGCCATCACGAAGGTGCGGCTGCCGGAGAGCTGCACCACGCCCAGGTTGGGCGTCAGCGTGGTGAACGGGTAGTCCGCCACCCGCGGCGTCGCCGCCGACACCGCGGAGAGCAGCGTGCTCTTCCCCGCGTTCGGCTCGCCGACCAGCCCCACGTCGGCGATCAGCTTGAGCTCCAGCGCAATCCGCCGCTCCTCGCCGGGCTCGCCCGGGTCCGCGCGGCGGGGCGCCTGGTTGGTGGCCGTGGCGAAGCGCGCGTTCCCCCACCCGCCTTTCCCGCCCTTCGCCACCACGAACTCGTCGCCGTCGCGCAGCAGCTCGCCCAGCACCTCCTGCGTCTCCACGTCGCGCACCAGCGTGCCGGGCGGCAGGCGCAGCACCAGGTCGTCGCCGCTGCGGCCGGTGGAGTTGCTGCCGAAGCCCTTGGCCCCGTTCTCCGCCTTGTACTGCTGGCGGTAGCGGTAGTCCATCAGCGTGGTGAGCTGGGCGTCGGCGCGCAGAATGACGTCCGCGCCGCGCCCGCCGTCGCCGCCGTCGGGCCCGCCGCGCGGCGTCATGGACTCGCGCCGCATGGACGAAGCCCCCGGGCCGCCGTCGCCCGCCTTCACGTTGATCTCCGCGTAATCCAGGAACACCGCGTCTCCGTCCGTCTTTATGTAGAAATGATGGATGTGCTTCGACTTCAACTGCTTACGGAACTGCTTGCTTGGGCGTGCCCCTCCGCTGCGCTCCGGGTCGGGCTGCGCGCGCAGTAGGCAACGATACAACTGTTGCCAACTGCGCCAAGCCCACGCCGCTCAACATCCCCCGGCGCGTTTCCGCCGCTCCCGTGCATGCGCGGCGCGTTCTTGGCCCTCCGGGCGCGCATCCCTCACGCGATCCGTCCGCCGAGTCCGTCACGCGGTCGAAGCCCCGCGCGGTTTGCGGGGCTTGCCACCGTCGTTGCGGCGGCTTCAGCCGCTCCCGGCCGCCTTCGCGCGGATGGCGCCCCACAGCGCGTGTACCTCGGCCGCCTCGTCCGGCTCCAGGAAGCCGCAGGCGATCTCCACCACGGCGTCCACCTCATCCACCGATGCGCCGGTGTTCAGCGCGCCGCGCAGGTGCGAGTGCAGCTGGCGCGGCACCTTCCACACCGCCAGCAGCGCCACCAGGCACAGCTCGCGCGTCTTCAGGTCCAGCCCGGGGCGGCCGATCACGCGGCCGTAGCCCCCCGTCACCATCCACCCGTCCACGTCCGGGTGCAGGGCGCGCACGTTCTCGCGCAGCTTGGCGTAGTTGGCGCCGTACACCGCCGCGCACACCTGCTCGCCGCGCGCGGGCCACTCCGCCGGATCCTCTTCGCTCGCCGCCGGCGCGGGAAGGCCGCTCACCTCGCGCCACGTCCCCAGCGCATTCAGCGCGTCGGGAAAGCCGACGAAGAGGTGCGCCTGCAGGATCACCTCCTCCACCGCGCGCGCGTCCGCCTCTTCGCGCGCCACCTCCATCTCCGCGCGAATGGCGGCCGCGTGGCGCGTCCCCAGCGCCGCCGACAGCCGCAGCAGCGCCGCGCGCCCCGCGTCAGGCATCGGCTGCGCGCAGGCGGATCGCCGGGCGAACCTGGCCCGTCACCTCGCCGCGCGTGTTGGCGACCTCCTGGAACACGAAGGAGTGCAGCGCGCCGAAGTCGTCTTCCGAGATCAGGTCCAGCTCGCGCAGCACCCCCGCGACCGCCGGCGCCACCGCGCGCACGCTGCCGTCCTCCACCTTGAGGGCGATCCCCAGCTCCGCGCCGGGCACGCCCACGCAGTACACGCCCTCCGCGCCCGTCTTGGCGAACACGCGCCCCTCCGTCACCCGCGCCAGCTCCGTGCAGATGCGCCCCTCGCCCGCCACCATCTCCGGGTGCGACGCCATCGCCTGCACCACCGCCGCCGGCCCCGGCTCCCCGCGGCGCGCCGCCGCCGCCAGCCCCGCGTACGCCAGCGCCATCTGCCGCAGCGGGAGCGCGTAGCACACCACGCCGCAGCCGTCCACGCCCAGGCCGATGGCCTCCGGCGGCATCTGCGTCCAGCGCGCCACCTCCGTCAGCAGCCGCGCCTGGACGGGGTGCTCCACGCGCGCGTACCCCTCCGGCTCCCAGCCACGGGCCCGGGCCACCGCCATCATCCCCGCGTGCTTGCCGGAGCAGTTGTTGTGCAGCCGCACCGGCTCCAGCCCCTGCTCCTGCAGGTTGCGCCGCGCCTCTTCGTCGTACGGGGGGTGGGGGCCGCAGGCCAGCGCCTCGGCCGTCACCCCGATCTTTTCCAGGAACGACTCCGCCACCTTCACGTGCGCCGCCGTCCCGGAGTGCGATCCGCAGGCCAGCGCCAGCTCGCGCGGCGTAATTCCGAAGCGGTCCATCGCGCCGTCGTCCACGATCGGCAGCGCCTGGATGGGTTTGGCCGCCGAGCGCCAGAACGTCACCCAGTCCGGGTCGCCCGAGAACGCGCGCAGCGCCCCGTCCGCATCCACCACCGCCACGTGCACGCGGTGCCGCGACTCCACCACGGGCCCGCGCATCACCTCCACCACGCTCTGCAGGTCTGCCATCGTCTTCGTCGGAAGGCTGATGTATGAGCTGAATCTTTACTGCAACTACAGGTTTGGGCGTGTCCCTCCGCTGCGCTCCGGGCCGGGCTGCGCGCGCAGTAGGCAACGATACAACTGTTGCCAACTGCGCCGAGCCCCCGGCGCTCACCGGCATGCGCCCGTTTCCGCCGCGCTCGTGCATGCGCGCCGTGTTCTCGGCCCTGCGGGCGCGCATCCCTCACGCAACCGCCGGCCGGTCCATCAGAATCCGCGCCGCATCCCGTCCGGCAAGGATCAGGCGAGGACCTCGTTCTCACACCGCGCCGCCATAAAAGAAGGGGAGGAAGGGCACCTCGGCACCCCTCCTCCAATTCTCACCGGCCCTGGAAGCAGATCCCGCGCGGACCGATGTCCCGCGAGGCCGACCGCCTGATCAGTGCCGGCTAGCCGTGGCCTGCGTGGCGCCGGGGGCCTGCTGCACCGCGCGGATCAGCCCCGGCATGTCGGGGGCCGACTGCAGCAGCCGGATGGCCTCCTGCAGCACGCGGTCGGTGGGGTCGTCGCGGCGCACGGCCACCGGCGGTCCGAACTTGCTGCGCGCGATCTCGTCGATCAGCTGCGCGTCGATGAAGCGCTGGGCGCCCTGGAACTGCTCCTGGGTGACCTCGACGCCGTTGGCCCGCAGCCGGGCGAAGAACTCGTTCCGCATCTGCGGCGTGACCGCGAAGTCGGGGCGCAGGTCGGGGTGCGCACGCTCGTAGGCCACCGCGTAGCCGAACAGCGCGTCCTGGAACTTGGCAGCCTGCCGCGACGCCGCGCGGAAGAACGCCTTTTCCGCCTCCGTGGCCGTGTCCTGCCGCACGATCAGGTCCGGCACGATCCCGCCACCGCCGAACACGGTGCGCCCGCTGTCCGTGCGATAGGGCACGCGCTTGGTCGTATCCTGCTCCACCGGCGACCCGTCGGCACCCAGCGCCGCCGGGTCTTCCTCCACCGACGCCTCCGCGCCGGGCTTGATGTCCTTCTGGATGGAGCGGCCCACCGGCGTGTACCACTTCGCCGTCGTCATCTTCAGAAAGTTGCCGCCGGACAGCGGGAAGACGGACTGCACCGAGCCCTTGCCGTACGTCGTGGTACCCAGCACCACCGCGCGGTCGTGGTCCTGCAGCGCGCCGGCCACGATCTCGGCCGCACTGGCGCTGTAGGCGTCCACCAGCACCGCCACCTTGAGCCCGGCGTAGGATTCGGGCGTGCTGGCGC
>DASTVC010000939.1:0-2258 GCA_035759295.1 Longimicrobium sp.
CCGGCCCCTCTCCCCCGCTGCGCGGGAGAAAGGGGAGAATTCGATCGCGCCTCGACAGCGGGTGGCGCGCACTCAGGGGCCGCCGGGGGCGGCTCCACGCGCACCGCCGGGTCGCCGCCGCCCACGCGCACGGCGGTGGAATGTCCGGCATCATCCACCTCGAACAGGACGTTCACCCGTTGCGCCGAGGCGAGGTCGAAGGCGGCAAAGTCGGCACCGCCCTGCCACGCAAGCGGCACCGGGCCGGGGACGGGGGGCACGGACTGCGCGACGCCGTCGAAGGCGCCTTCGTCCGACATCGACAGGAACGCGTCGCCATCCCACGTCACGCGTACCACCGGGGCATGGCGCTCGAACACAAGGCGGACGAAGGTCTCCTCGCCGGCACCTTCGAACGGGCCCGGCGCGGTGTTCACCACCTCGGCGCCATGGAACACGCCCCAGCGCTCCCGCATCCACCGCCACGTGCGCTCCAGCCGCGGCCGCCACTCGGCTTCGGGCCGTCCGGCCAGCACCCCCACCGCGGCCCAGTCTTCGCGCGCCAGCGACTGGAAGAGTGTCGCTGCGCGGACACTGTCGGGTGCGTGGCGGCCGCGGACAGTGTCGCCGGGGTAGAGCATCAGGTCGGCGGCGGCCTGGCCGAGCGGCTCCAGCATCAGCCGCCCCGCTCCATCCACCGTCAGGCGAAAGGCGGCGCCGGACGGGAGCACGTACGTCCCCGCGAAGCGCTCCGCCGCTGCGCGAGGCAGCGGGCGGGTCGCGGGCGGCATCGAGACGTCGCCGCCCAACGCCAGCCGGTCCAGCGCGCGGCCCACGACGGCGCTCAGCTCAGTCCGGACGCGCGTGCTGGACAGGACGACGATCACCAGCGAGTCCTGCGGATACACGCGAATCTGCGCGTTCCACCCCTCCGGCACGCGGGTGCCGTCGTGCGAAGCGATGGTCCGCCCGCGCGCGGTGCGGCGCACGCCCCAGCCGTAGGCGTAGTCTTCCAGGGCGGGCGTCCACAGCTTGCGCCACGCCTCTGCCGAGAGCACGGTCCCCGCCTCGAGCGCGCGCACCCAGCGGTACAGGTCGCCCGTGGTGGTCACCACGCCGGTGCCGCCGACCTCAGCCCACCCGTATGGCCGGTGATGCACCATCCACGGGCCTCCGTGCCGCAGGGTGCCGTTGAGCGCGACGGGCCAGGATTCCGGCGAGCCCGAGGGCGCGTCCGTCACCAGCGAGGTACGCGTCATCCCCGCCGGGCGGAAGATGGCGTCGCGCATGTACTCCTCGAACGGCCGGCCGCTCGCTCGCTCCACCACGGCGGCCAGCAGGCTGTATCCCGCGTTGGAGTAGCCGTATCGCTCCCCCGGCGCCGATCGCGCTGGAAGCGCGAGCACGGCCGCGGTGAACGCGTCGCGATCGAGCGGCGGGCCGTCGGCGGGGTCGCGCAGGCCGGACGTGTGGGTGAGCAGGTGGTGCAGAGTGATCCCGCGCTTGTCTGCCGGCACGGCGGGGAGCCAGCGGCTGATGGAATCCGCCGTCGACAGCCGTCCCTCCATCTCCAGCCGCAGGATGGCCGCGGCGGTAAAGCCCTTGGAGAGCGACGCTACGTAGAACGGCATCGCGGTGTCCATCGGCACCGCGGCGTCGGGATCGGCCCAGCCGTAGGCGCGGTGCAGCACCACCTGGCCGCCGCGCGCCACCAGCACCGATCCGCCGAACCCCGCCTCCGCGGCGCGCGACAGGTATTCGTGCATCGCCGCCGGCAGCCCGTCCGGTGGGTCCGCGGGCTGGGCCGAGGCCGGTGCGGCGGCTGCGAAGAGGCAGACGGCGAAGATGGACAGCAGGAACGGGGCGATGCGCATCGAGCGGGGCTCCGGAGGGACGAAACACAGGGGAACGCATGGTTGGATGCCGCCCGCCGCGCCCATGTTCGTACGGCTCGTCCCGCCGGGGAAGCGGCTGGTCCCGGGCAAGGCAAAGGTGGCGCGGGTTCGGCGGGATCCGGACCGCGCCGGCGGTGCCCCCCTCCCCCGGCCCCTCCCCGTTCGTTCCTCACGGAGAGGGGAGAATTCGATCGCGCTACGAAGGGCATCGAACTGCGTCCGCAGGCCGCCCCCCCTCACCCGGCCTCTCCCCCCGAACTGCAGGGGGAGAGGAGAATTCGATCGCGCCTCGACAGGCTGTCTGCCGTTCTCCCTCCCCCGCGCAGTTTGCGGGGGAGGGCCGGGGAGGGGGGCGTCCACCATCTCGCACCAGACCGTCCCAAG
>DASTVC010000940.1:0-5807 GCA_035759295.1 Longimicrobium sp.
CCTCACCCGCTCGCTCAGGCTCGCACCCTCTCCCGCAAGCGGGAGAGGGTATAAACGTCGCACACACCCGCGGTGCATTCCCGCGGCTCCCAGCACCAATCGAAACACTGTGGAGTCTCGGCTACAGTCCGCGCAGGCGGACTTTGCGCCCGTCCAGCGGCGAATTCATTCGCTCCTGGAGGCGGGCTCGCGCCGGACCCATCCGTTCTTGGAGGCGGACGCCGCACCGGATCATCCACACCGGCCCGCTGGATTCGGACGATCGATCCGGCCTGCCGACTGCGCCTCGACCCCTACTCCTCCACCGCGTAGCCAAAGGCGGCGGTGCAGACGAAGAGAAAGACCAGGTCGAACGCCAGCAGCACCCGCAGGTGGCCGCCCACCTCGGCCAGCGGGCGGCCGGAGAGCAGGCTCTGCGTGGCGCCGGCGGCAAAGATCACCACCGGGATCAGCAGCGGCAGCAGCAGGATGGGGAGCAGCGTTTCGCCGTGGCGCGTGTGCGCCGTCATGGCGCTCAGCAGCGTGCCCAGCGCCATGAACCCGATGGTCGCCAGCACCACCACCAGCACCAGCCCGCCCAGCGCCCCCGCGAACCGCAGCCCGAAGAACAGCGCGTACACGGGAAACACCACCGCCTCCACCGCCAGCACGATGGCCAGGTTCGCCAGGAACTTGCCCAGGAACACCGCCCCGCGCGGTACCGGCGACACCAGCACGCCCGTCAGCGCGTCCGCCTCGGCCTCCAGCGCAAAGCTGCGGCCGAGGCCCAGCGTTCCCGCGAACAGCACCGTCACCCACAACATGGCCCCGGCGATGTCGCGCGAGCGCACCGTGGGGTCCAGCGCAAAGCTGAAGACCACGGCCACCAGCACCGCAAAGGTGGCCATGGAAACGAAGCGCTCGCGGCTGCGCGCCTCCAGCAGCAGGTCCTTGCGGGCCACGGCCCACGCCTGCGCAAGGTAGCGGAGCATCGTCAGACCGCCGCCGCCACCCGCTCGGTGTAGTCCTGCTCCCATCGCGCCGCGTCGATCTGCCCGCGGCGCTCGTCGCTCACCCAGCGGCCGCCCACCTGCACCGCCACGCGGTCCGCCTGCTCCAGCCCCTGCGACAGGTTGTGCGTCACCAGCACCACCGTGCGCCGCCCGTCCTTCAGCCGGTCGAGCACCGCGCGCAGCATGGCCGACGCGTGCGGATCCAGCCCCGTGTACGGCTCGTCGAGAAAGACGACCTCCGGGTCGTGCAGCAGGGTGCGGGCGAGGGCCAGCCGCTGCTGCATCCCGCGCGAAAAGGTCCGCACCCGGTCGCCCGCGCGGTCCAGCAACCCCACGTCCCGCAGCGCCTCTTCCACCCGCGCCTTGCGATCCGGCAGCGCGTAGAGGCGTGCGTAGAAATCCAGGTTCTCCGCCGCGCTCAGACCGGGATACAGGAAGGTCTGGTGGGAAAGGAGGCCGATCTTCCGCCGCCACCCCTCCTCTTCGCCCCGGACGTCCTGGCCGGTGACGCGGACGGTGCCGCGCGTGGGGCGCACGGCGCCGCACAGCATTCGCAGCAGCGTGCTCTTTCCCGCGCCGTTGGGCCCAAAGATGGTCAGGAACTCGCCGCGGGCCAGCGCCAGGTCGATCCCCCGCACCGCCGGCAGCGGGCCGTACCACTTTTCCACCCCCAGCGCCTCCACCGCGGGCGCGTCCGCTGGCACCACCGGCGCCGCGCTCAACGCAGCCGCGCCCCGCACCCCGCGCAGAAGCGGCTCAGCGGCGGGTTCAGGAACCCGCAGGCGTGCCGGTCGGGCCCCGCCACCGTGCGCCCGGACTCGATGCCCACCGCTTCCGCCGCGCGCATGGCCGCCAGCGCCTCCACCGACAGCCGCTCCTTCTGCGACTGGTAGTCGGCGGTGTCCAGCTTGCCGCCCAGGTAGTCGTACTCCAGCTCCTTGAGCGCGACGAGCGCCACGCGGCGCCGGGCCTCGGCGTCGAGCACCGCGCCGGGCGCCAGGTCCACCAGCAGCGCGTCGCGGCGGGCCACCAGCGGGCGCACCACGAAGGCGGCGGCCAGCAGGGCCAGCAGCATCGAGAACACCAGCAGCGTCATGCCGCGCCCTCCGCCTGCTCGAACTCGCGCAGCGCCGCGGCCAGCCGCGTACGCTCCTCGTCACTCATCGGCCCGGCCTCGGCGGGCCGGGCGGGGCCCTGCGTGCGCATCACCTTCACGCGCCCCCACAGCACCAGCCCGCCCACCACCAGCGCCATCGGCAGGATAAGCCACGCGAGCAGCCCGGCGCCGCTGCGCTTGGGCACCGCGCGCCACTCCTCGCCGTGGCGCGCCAGCACGTCTTCCACGATGGCGCCGGCGCTCTGCCCCTGCGCCGCCATCACGCGGATGGAATCGCGCAGCGCCTCGGCCTGCGTGCTGGGGCATACCTCCAGCATGAGCCCAGGGCAATACGGCGATCGGATGCGCGAGATCGCCGCGTCCGCCGTCGCCCGCGCCTGGTCCTCCGACACCTGCGCGACGAGCGGCGCGGCCACCACCAGCATCAGCGCCACGGCGAGAAACCCGAGGCGACGCAATCCACGCAGGTGGATTTCGCGTTTTCCCAGCCGCGAATTCATTCGCCCCTGGGCGCCCTCCAGATGGGACCGGTGGATGCGCATCGTCATCCTCACGCCTCCACCAGCTCGTGCTCCGGCTCCGCCACCTTCGACGGACGGGCCACCTTCTGCCGCACCACGGGGCGCGCGGGCTCGGCGCCGGGCCACAGGGCCACCAGCGTGCCGATCGCCATGATCAGCCCGCCGATCCAGATCCACGGCACCAGCGGCTGCACCAGCACGCGGAAGGTGGCCAGCGGACGCGGGTTGGTGCCCTGGATCACACCGTTCACGTCGTCGATGCCGGCCAGGATCAGGTACAGGTCCTCGTTCCACGCGCGGCGGATGCCGACTTCCGACGCCACCTCGTCGCGCTGCTTGTAGGCGCGCTTCTCCGCCGTAAGCACGTCCACGCGCTTGCCGTTCTTCGCCACGTCAACCGACGCGATCACCTTGGTCATGTTGGTCGCGGGGTACGCGGACATGGCCTGGTAGGTCAGCCGATAGGTGTGGCCGAAGGGCGAGGGGATGTCCATCGACTCGCCGGGGCGCAGCGACACCTGCCGCTCCACGTCGTACGCGCTGCCGGCAAAGCCCATGAAGATGATGACGAACCCGGCGTGCACCACGTATCCGCCGTAGCGCCGCCTGTTGCGCTCCATCAGGTGGATGAAGGCGGCGAAGGCGCCCTCACCCTCGATGCGCGCGCGGGCCCGCGTCCCCTTCCAGAACTCCACGACGATGGTCGTCATCGTGAAGCTGCCCAGGACGAAGGTGAGCAGCGCGTAGGTGTTGCGGACGCCCGTCATCCACAGGATCGCCGCGACGGCCAGCGCCACGCCGACGGGGAGGGAGAAGTTGCGGACCAGATTCCGCGCCGTCGCCTTGCGCCACGCGATCACCGGCCCCACGCCGAGCAGGCCGAGCAGGAACAGCCCCAGCGGGATGTTCACGCGGTTGAAGAAGGGCGGCCCCACGCTGATCTTCTGCCCGGTGAAGCCCTCGGAGATGAGCGGGAACAGCGTTCCCCACATCACCGTGAACATCGCCGCGACAAAGACCAGGTTGTTCAGCAGGAACGCCGCCTCGCGCGAGATCACGCTCTCCAGCCGGTTTTCCGGCGCGAACGAGCCGCGCCGCCACCACACCAGCGCCGCGGAGGCCAGGATCAGCGAGGACAGGAAGCCCAGGAAGATCCAGCTGATCGTCAGGTTCTGCGCGAACGAGTGCACCGACTCGATGAGCCCGGAGCGCGTCAGGAAGGTGGCGAAGACGCTCAGCAGGAAGGTGCTCAGGATCAGCAGCACGTTCCACATCTTGAGCATGCCGCGCTTTTCCTGGATCATCACCGAGTGCAGGAACGCCGTCCCGGTCAGCCAGGGAAGGAGCGACGCGTTCTCGACCGGGTCCCAGAACCAGTATCCGCCCCACCCCAGCTCCACGTACGCCCACATCATCCCGAAGATGATGCCGTTCGTAAGGAAGAACCACGCGAGCAGCGTCCACCGCCGCGTCGTGGTGATCCACCGCGTGTCCAGCCGTCCGCTTAGCAGCGCGGAGACGGCGAAGGCAAACGGGATGGTGAACGCGGTAAAGCCCAGGTACAGCGTGGGCGGGTGGATGGTCATCCAGTAGTTCTGCAGCTGCGGATTGAGCCCCCGGCCGTCGGCGGGAGTGAAGTCCATCAGCTGGAACGGGTTGGATGCAAAGAGAACCACCGCCAGGAAGAACGCGAGGACCAGGAGCAGCGTGCCGCTTACGTACGGCATGAACTCGCGGTTGCGCCGCCGGTTCTGGAAGACCGCGATGGACGAGAAAAAGGCCAGCAGGAGCGCCCAGAACACCAGCGACCCCGTCTGGCCCGCCCACAGCCCCGTGATCTTGTAGAAGAGATTCAGCTCGCGGTTGGAATACCCCGCGACGTACTTGTAGCCGTACTGGTTGCCCACGAACGCCGAGATGATGGCGGCGGACGCCACGAGCAGCAGGCCGAAGACGGCGTAGACGGCGCGCTCGGCGCTGAGCACCCAGTCGCCCCGGCCGCGGCGGCCGCCGGCGTACCCCGCCGCCATGCCGAACAGCGCCAGGATGAACGCGACCCAGAGGGCGACTTCCCCGATCTGCGTCACGCCTTGAAATCCTCTTCCGAGGCCTCGTAGCGCGAGCCGCACTTGGTGAGCACCGTGGTCGCCTCGAAGGTGCCGGCCTCGGTCAGCTTGCCCTGCACCACCACGTCGCGCCCCTCCTCGAAGGTGTCGGGGAGGGGGCCCTGGTAGTGCACGGGAAAGCGGGTGCGCCCGCTGGCGATGTCGACCACGTCGAAGCGCAGGTCCAGCGTACGCGGATCGAACTTCACCGTGCCGGGCACCACGCGGCCGCCCACCTTGGCGCCCATGTCGTGCGCGGTAGGGTCGGCGGTGACCTTGGCGGCCAACTCGTCGGGCGTGTAGTAGTACGTCATGGAGTCCTTCATGCCGGTAACGGCCAGGTACCCCACGACGCCGACCAGCACCAGCGCGCCGGCCATGAACCTGCTCTGCTTCTTCACGGTGGATCTGCCTCCGCGGACGGTGCCCCCCCTGCAAGCCCGGGAATATACTGCCGAAACGGGTGCGGTGAAAGGGATTGCGCGTGGTGGAAAGCCGCAGGTGGCGTAGGGATTTGCCTTACGCGAAAGAACCTGTGGCGGGTGGCGGGAAGCCGGAGCGCGTTCCACGGGACGCGCGCCGATTTTTCTTGCCCGGACGGGCGCAGGGACTCATTCTTTGAGCGGAGTGTCCATTCATCGACCTGCTTCTGATGGGAGGGTTTGCATGGAGACGAGAGAGATCATCGCCTGGGGTGTGGCCGTCGTCGCGGTGCTCATGCTCTTTGGGCAGTACCTCGCCGCACAGTCCGACTATTTCCTTTCCATCGAGAATCCGCGCCCGCTCGACGACAACATCACCGTCATCACCATCATCGGCTGGGGGTTCGCGAGCAAATCCCGCCACCCCTGCACCGCGGACCTGGCCGGCCAGGGCCTTGCCGACGTGCGCGTGTTCGCCACGCGGCGGCAGGTGCTCAGCTCGCTGGCCTCCTTTGGGCTCAAGCGGCCGGTGAGCATCGCCTGGCGCGGCAACGCCGGCCAGCATCCGCTGGGGGAGGCGTAACATGGCCGACGCCCAGGTCGTGGACCTGCACCGCTCCGGGCCGTGGGAGAACTACCACAGGACCGGG
>DASTVC010000941.1:0-12785 GCA_035759295.1 Longimicrobium sp.
TTACCGAGGGGCCGGCTCCGATGCTCAACAGCTGGCCCCGCAGCGGCGGAGAGGAGATCCTTCAGTCGCGCGCAAGCACTTGTGTATATTTGGTTTACGAGTTGCGCTCCCTCAGGAAGTCAACACTTCGGTAGAGGTTTAGCAACACCCTCTGAGGGAGGCGCCGCTGGGATGTGGAAGACCCCAGTCAGACGTCAGAAAAAATCAGCCTCACGCACGGACGCGTGAGGCTGATCCTTTTCGTACTTTCGTACCCCGTACCTTCGTACCCTCTTACGACGCCGCGCGCGAGGCCTTCTTGCGGTCGTTCGCGCTCAGCAGGCGCTTGCGCAGGCGGATGGTCTGGGGCGTCACCTCGATCAGCTCGTCGTCGGCGATGTAGCCCATCGCGTCTTCCAGGCTCATCACCCGCGGCGGCTCCAGCAGGATGTTGTCGTCGCTGCCGCTGGCGCGCATGTTCGTGAGCTTCTTGCCCTTGGTGACGTTCACCTCCATGTCGCCCGGGCGGCTGTTCTCGCCCACGATCATCCCCTCGTACACCGGCACGCCGGGCTCGATGAAGAAGGTCGAGCGCTCCTGCAGGTTGCCCAGCGAGAACGCCACGCTCTCCCCGCCCATCATGCTCACCAGCACGCCGCGGTTGCGGGTGCTCATGGGGCCCACGTACGGGCCGTACTCCAGAAAGCGGTGGTGCAGCACGCCTTCGCCGCGCGTCGCCGTCAGGAACTCCGAGCGGTAGCCGAACAGCCCGCGCGCCGGCATGCGGTAGACCAGGCGCACCAGCCCGCCGCCCGGGTTCTTCATCTCCCGCATCTCGCCGCGGCGCTGGCCCAGCTCCTGGATCACCGGCCCCATCAGCGTCTCGGGGACGTCGATGGTCACCTCCTCGTACGGCTCCTGGAGCTGCCCGTCCGTACCCTTCTTGAGGATCACGCGCGGGCGGCTGACCGCGAACTCGTACCCCTCGCGGCGCATGGTCTCCATCAGGATCCCCAGGTGCAGCTCGCCGCGGCCGCTCACGGTCAGCGTGTCGGGAGAATCCGTCTCTTCCACCCGCAGCGCGACGTTGCTCTCCAGCTCCTTGAACAGCCGGTCGCGCACCTGGCGGCTGGTGACGTACTTCCCTTCCCGCCCCGCGAAGGGCGAGTTGTTGAGCATGATGTCGACCGAGACCGTCGGCTCTTCCACTGCGATGCCGGCCAGCGGCTCGGGGTGCTCGGGGTCGCAGACGGTGCTGCCGATGTCCACGTTCTGCAGCCCGCTGAGCGCCACGATGTCGCCGGCCGAGGCCGACTCGATCTCCAGCCGCTCCAGGCCGTTGAAGGTGAACAGCTTGCCGACGCGGTTGCGCGCGCCGGGCGCCGAGGCTTCGCCGTCGTGGCCGTGCTCCAGCAGCAGCACGCTCTCGCCCACCTTCACCACGCCGCGCTCGATGCGCCCGATGGCCAGGCGCCCCAGGTACGGCGAGTAGTCGATGGTCGACACCAGCATCTGGAAGGGGCCGTCCGCGTCTCCCGTGGGGGCGGGGATGGTCTCCAGGATGGCGTCGAACAAGGGCGTAAGGTTCTTGCGCTCGTCCTCGGGGCCCTTCATGGCCACGCCCTCGCGGCCCACCGCGTACAGGAACGGGCAGTCCAGCTGGTGGTCGTCGGCCTCCAGCTCCATGAACAGCTCCAGCACCTCGTCGTGCACGCGGTGCGGATCGGCGTCGCCGCGGTCGATCTTGTTGATGACCACGATGGGCTGCAGCCCCAGCTCCATCGCCTTGCGGGTCACGAAGCGGGTCTGCGGCATGGGGCCTTCCGCCGCGTCCACCAGCAGGATCACGCCGTCCACCATGCGAAGGATGCGCTCCACCTCGCCGCCGAAGTCGCTGTGGCCCGGCGTGTCGACGATGTTGATCTTGGTGTCGTGCCAGCGGACCGACAGGTTCTTGGCCAGGATGGTGATCCCGCGCTCGCGCTCCAGCGGGTTGCTGTCCATCACCCGCTCCGCCACGTGCTGGTTGTCGCGGAAGGTGCCGGCCTGGCGGAGCATGTGGTCCACCAGCGTGGTCTTTCCGTGGTCCACGTGGGCGATGATGGCGATGTTGCGAATGGACATCAGGTATTCTCTCAGCGGGCCGCGGGGGCCACGGATTCACGGGCTGCGTCGGATGTTTCTCGCCGCGTCCAAATAAAACGCGGGCCCCTCGCGTCGAGGTGCCCGGTGGCGGGAATAGCCTTGTAAACTAGTGGGTTTAGCCGGATTCGTCTACCCCGGGCACCCGCGCCGGGCCGGATTCGCCGGCGGGCGGGCGGATCGGCACACGTTCCCTCGGATCGCCGGACGGAGAGCGGCCGGCCCGGCGGATGGAAACCTGCCTCTATTCCCGCGGAACCCGGCTCCTGTGGGATGCGGAAGAGGAAAAAGACGGGTCGCGGGGGCGGCGTGTCCACGTTTGCGGCGGAGAGTGATCGAAGCGCCAGGGACGTGCATGGTCCGGCCCTTGCTGGCGCATAACACGCTCGCTCTTGGCACGCGCTCTGCGCGCGCGTAGCTTGTCCGGGCGGCAGTACAGTTCAACACCTCTTGCGTACGGGCGAGAAATGGCCAGAGAGACGGGAACGGTGAAGTGGTTCAATCCGGAAAAGGGCTTCGGCTTCATCGCCCGTGAAAACGGCGAAGGCGACGTCTTTGTCCACCACAGCGCCATCCAGGGGGGCGGGTTCAAGACGCTGGTAGACGGCGAGCGCGTGGAGTTCGACGTGGTGCAGGGCCAGAAGGGCCCGGCGGCGGAGAGCGTCGTGCGCCTGGACGCGCCCGCGGGCGGCGGTGACGCCGGCGGCGGCCGTGGGGGCTACGGCGGCGGCGGCGGTGGCCGTGGCGGCGGTGGCTACGGCGGCGGTGGCGGCGGCCGTGGAGGTGGCGGCGGCTACGGCGGCGGTGGTGGTGGCGGGTACGGCGGTGGGGGCGGCGGCTACGGCGGCGGCGGGGGTGGCCGCGGCGGTGGCGGCGGCCGGGATCGCGACCGCGACCGCGGCGGCGATCGCTGGTAGACGCAGCAGAGCGAGGCCCGGGCCATGTTGGCCGGGCCTCGCTTGCGCTTCAGACGTCGGGAGAAAGCGGGCCGCTTAGAAGTTGTAGCGGCGTGCAGCGCGCTTGCGGTCCTTGTGCCGGCGGCGCTCGGCGGCCTTTTCCTTGGCCTTGCGAGCTTCGCTGGGCTTTTCGTAGAACCGCTTGCGGCGCATGTCCTTGAACAGGCCCGAGCGGATCATGCGGCGGCGGAACTGCTTGAGGGCCCAGTCCAGGCGGTCGGTCTCCGCGAGCTGAATCTCTACCACGACGATCCCTTCCAGGATGAAGAAAAAAGACCTGGCGTTCGCGTCCAGGTCCAACGAACCCGTTGCATCCGCGAATTCCACGGCATAGCAGCCCTATAAACTAGGCACGCAAGCGCCGCACGTCAACGGAGGCGGGTGATTTCCTGTGACCCGCGCGCACGGAGAAACAGAAGCGAAACCCTTCCGACGCGCGCAAGCCGTTGCCGCATGCACAGTTACCAGCACGCGCCCCAAACTGTCATTTCGAAGGAGCGCCGCGCGGAGCCATCCCTGCGACGTACTCTGCGCGCGACTGAGAAATCTACTCTCCGACTCCTGGTGGTCTGCCTCCCCCCCGCCGGCACCACCCCTGTCCAGCGATCGTGCGACCGCACGTCCAGCGCGGGCTGCCGCATCTGCCCTCGCGATCGCCGAAAGTAGATTCCTCGGCCCTGCAACCGGTGGAGCGAGAGGCCGGCGGCTGTGCGGGCGGGCCTCGGAATGACAGTCCGTCGCACGGGAGAAGCAACTTGCCCTACTTCGCCGCCGACTCGATCTTCCGCACCAGCTCCTCGTCCGGCATCGACTCCGTCCAGCCGCCTGGCAGCTCCACCTCCACCGACGTGGCGCCGCCGCTGGGCGTGCAGACTACGCGGTAGCGGTCCGTCCCCTCCACCCGCGCGGCGTCGCTCTTTCCATCCTCCGCCAGCCCGGCGTACGCCTCCACGCAGCTCCACGTGGTCCCCTCCCCGTCCGTTACCTCGCGCGGCATCCGCTCTCCTCGGCATCTCGTGGGCTGAATCGATCGACATCCCCTCCGAACGCGAGAGCCGCGCCATCCGTTCACGGGGGACCGGCCACGCGCCGCCGCCGTGCGCTTCTAGCCAATCGCCACACTAGGGGCGCCAGCCCCGCGGCCGCAATCGATCCCACGAGCGTGGCGATGATCATCTGCCGGATGATCGGCATCCGCGGTGCGCAGTCGATGCACTGCAGCGGCGGTCGGACGGCCGTATCCCACGGATGCATGCTCCCCGTCATCCGATATTCCAGCATGCTCCACGTGACCGCCGCTCCGAGAACAAACGCGCCGACCGTGTGCAAGGCCAGGAATCCGGCCGATGCGGCAGGATTTCTCCTTGCAAGCAGCCAGGTGGAGATCACCAACACGCCCACGGCCCACGCCAGCCGGAACGTGGCGACAGCCGTCCAGACAAGCCCGGAACCGTAGTCCCACAGGTGCTGGTAGAGCAGTTCCCCACCCACGAGACCATACGCCGCCGCCGTCGCGAGCAACCATCCCAGCCGGATCCGCATCTCTGCCTCCCTATGCCTCGTGCGCGGTTGCAACGCGCGGTGGAGCGCAGGTCTGCCGGAAATCCGCGTAACCGAGCTGGCGGAATACAAGCGCTCGGCATTCGAAATCGTCGCTGGAATCCACTTCCGAGCCTCGGCCAGCCCGCGGCAGCGCTCCTTAGAGAACGGGGTCGCTCAGCGGTGAGGAGATCCAGCACGCCACTCACCAACCTCTCCCGAGACGGAAAAAGCCCACGCTCCACCCGATCGTCATCGACCGAATGGAGCGTGGGCTCTACCATGCGGATCAGCTGCGGCGCTTGGAGAGGCTGTGGTAGGCGACCATCTTGTACACCAGCTTGGCGACCACGAAGTCCGGCGCCGCGTTGCCGCCGATCGGCGCCAGCTCCACCACGTCGGCGCCCACGACGTTCTTTTCCTCGAACACGCGGCGCAGCAGCTTGAGGGTGGGATACCACGCGGGGCCGCCGGGCTCCGGCGTGCCGGTGGCGGGCATGAGCGACGGGTCGAAGTAGTCCACGTCGAAGGTGATGAAGACGTCGTCGCCCAGCGCGTCGAAGGCGCGGTCGATCCACGCCTCGTTGTCCCACATCTCCTCGGCGAAGATGGTGGTGATGTTCCCCTCGCGGCTGCGGATGAGCGCGCGCTCCTCGCTGGTGATGGCGCGGATCCCCACCTGCACCAGGTCGGAGCAGTCGATGCACCGCGCCATCACCGCGGCGTGCGAGTACGCACTCCCCTCGTACTCCAGCCGCAGGTCACCGTGCGCGTCAAACTGCAGAATGCTCAGGCGACGTCCCGCGCCCAGCCGGTCGGCGTGGGCCAGCACCGGCGCGCTGGTGATGCTGTGCTCGCCGCCCAGCCCGATGACCAGCCGGTCGCCCGCCTCGGCCAGGATGGCGGCCATGGACTCGCGCAGCTCGGCGACGGCGGCCTCGGGGCCCGCGGAGGTCAGGTGCAGCGCCGGCAGCGTGCACACGCCGATGCGCGGCCCTGGCTCGTCATCCAGCTCCTGGTCGTATAGCTCGATGAAGCGCGACGCCTGGATGATGGCGTCGGGCCCCAGCTTGGTGCCGCCCTGGTAGCTGACGGTGCTCTCGTAGGGGATGGGGAGGATGACCACGCCGGCGTTCTGCCAGGTGGCCGCGTCGCCCTCCAGCCCCAGGAAGTTGCGCGGAAGCTCCCAGGACAGCCCCTGGAGCGACTCGGGGATCTCGACGGACATCGTTCTTCTGCGTTGCGGTTTCGTCCGCGCCGGGTGTGGCGCGGGGGCGGGCAATCTCGCGCGCGGGAGGGCGCGGGGAAAGGGGCGGGGGGTGAACGGGTGAACGGGTGAACGGGTGAACGGGTGACAAGGTGCGGAGATCGGGGCTCCACGGCACCACGGGATAAATCCCGCGGCTAAAACGGCCATAAGCCCCGCCCTGGGCGCGCTGCGCTTGCCCGGCGGGGCTTCACCACCATGGGCGCTCCGCGCAAACGGCGGGTCGCGCCGGCGGGGCCGATGCGAGCAGGTGAAGCCCCGTTTTGCGAGGAACGAGCAAAGACGGGGCTTATGGCATTTCTAGCCCCGGGTTTCAACCCGGGGTGGATGCCACGTCACCGCCCGCCACGCGCATCCGACGCGAATCCATCCCCACAACACAAAACCGCCCCGCGAGATCGTCTCGCGGGGCGGCATCTTCGTACCTTCGTACCTTCGTACCTTCGTACCTTCGTACCTTCGTACCTTCGTACCTTCGTACCTTCGTACCTGCGTACCTTCGTACCTTCGTACTGTCCCCTAGAACGTCAGCGCGGGACAGGCGACGCCTTCGTACTTCAGCTCCACGCCGGCCGCGCGGCAGTCGGGGCACAGGCCGTACACCTCCAGCTTGTGCCGCGCGGGGAGAAAGCCGAACGCGCGAGCCACCTCTTCCTGGATGCGCTGGATCTCGGGGCGGCGGAACTCCACCACGTTGCGGCAGTTGGTGCACACCAGGTGCTGGTGGCCGCGCTGCTGCCCGAACAGGTGCTCGTACCGCTTGAACCCGTCGCCAAAGTCGTGGTCCACCACCAGCCCGCTGCGCACCAGGATCTCCATCGTCCGGTAGATGGTGGCCTTGCCGATGCGCTCGCCGCGCTGCTTGAGCTCGGCCTCGATCTCCTCTACCGACAGGTGCCTGGCGGAGCTGAACACCACGTCGGCAACGACCTCGCGCTGCAGCGTGACCGGCAGCCCGTGCTGGCGCAGGTAGCGCCGGAACAGGTGCAGGTAGGGAGAGCTGGCTACGACTTCGGTGGCGGCCATTCAGGTCCTCTGCTCGTCGGGATCCACGGGAGGCGAATCCGTCACTAACGATAATGATTCTCGATAGCCCGGGTCAAGCACCACGCCCCCCAGCTCCGCCAGCAGCGCCGCCCAGGCGTCCGCGTCTCCCCCCGTTTCCCGCACGTCCGGCGTCTCGGGCACGTCCAGCCGCCGCAGCACGCCCTCGATAATGCGGTCGATGCGGTCCAGCGGCACCGTGCCCTGCTCTTCCAGCTCATCCGTGCGCACCGGCTTTGCCCGCGGCGCGGGGGGCTCGACGATGTAGTGCAGGGTGTGGATGGTCCGCGTCCGCCGCCGCTCGTCGTCGTCCGGAAAGACGGAGAGCACCGCCAGCCCGCTCTCCTTCGCCCCCAGCTGCCGCGCGGGAAAGAGCCAGACGGCATCCACCGTCTCCGGCGGAATGCGCTCCGCCGCGGCCGCCAGCGCCGCCGCCAGCGCGGGATTCACCCGTCCGGGCGGGACCTCCGCGCCCTCGCTCAGGCGGCCCCGGCGGTCTGCGGGGCCCGCGCGCGCTCGACCGCCTCCTGCTCCACGTAGAAGCGAAGGACGTGCAGAAAGTCCTGCGCGTTGGTGATCACGCCGAACGCCTGGTGCGTGCCGCGGTCCTTGAGCTTGCTCACCACGAACTCCGACGAGTCCACGCAGATCGTCGTCAGCGGCCGCACCTCGCCGGTTTCCTCCGTCCACACGTAGGACGGGAGCATGTTGCCGGTGGCGATGGAGTGCAGCGCCGTGGCGATCATGATGACGCCGGTGCAGCGGCGCGTGTGCTCCTTCATCACCTCCTGGCAGGTGATGGCGTCGGTGATGGTATCCGGCAGCGGCCCGTCGTCGCGGATGGAGCCGGCGAGCACGTAGGGCACCCCCGACGTCACCGCGGCGTGCATCACCCCCTCGGTGATGATCCCCTGCTCCACCGCGGCGGCGATGGAGCCGGCGGCGCGGACGCGGTTGATGGCGCGCATGTGAAAGGCGTGGCCGCCCTCCATGGGAATGCCGCGGTTGTTCATCCCCAGCGTGGTCCCCATCGTCGCGCTCTCGATGTCGTGCACCGCCACGGCGTTGCCGCCGAACAGCGCGCCCACGTACCCCTCGCGGATGAACCACGCCAGCGTGTCGCGGCCGCGCGAGTGGAGGACGGCGGGGCCGACGACCCAGATGAAGTGGCCGCCGCGCTCGCGCTCATCGACGAGGATGCGCGCCATCTCGCCGTAGTCCGTGGGCTTTTCGCGGCTCACCTCGGACGACATGAACTTGAACTCGCCCTCGGGCCCCACGTCGCCTTCGGCACCCATCAGCCCGCTGGCGTGGACGAAGATCCCCTCGCTGCCGTCCTCCGCCAGCCCCATGGCCACCGGCTGCCCCGCGCGGACGTAGCGCGCTTCCAGCACCCGCGGCGCGCCGTCGGCGTCAAGCACCAGCGCGCTGTCCATGCGCGGGTCGCGGGGCAGCTTCCACGCGCCGCCCTCCAGCTTTACGTAGGTGGGAAGGTTCGTCGTGCTGAAGAAGCCTTCGGGAAGCACGCCGTCCGCCGGGGCCGCCATGAAGCGGGCGGCGGGGGCGTTCGCGAAGCGGGGCTGCGAAAAATCGGGCGCGCGGTACATGCAGTGCGTAAGGGTCTGATTGGGGGTCTGTCGATCCGCCGGTTCGGCCCGGAAACTAGCCGGAGTACGCCCTGCCGAACAAGTCGGCGGCCCCGCCTCTTTCGCGCGGGGGCCAAAGGGTCCAGATTCGATCCCCTTCGCATCCCGATCAACCCATGGCGATTCAGCCGAACGGAGGCAGAGCTGCCTAAGAAGTGGACCATCGACGATTCCCGCGAGCTGTACAACATCGAAGGCTGGGGAATCGGCTACTTCGACATCAACGACCGGGGCCACGTGACCGTGAGCCCGTCCAAAGAGGACGGGCCGGCGCTGGACCTGTTCGAGCTGGCGACGGACATGGAGGCGCAGGGGGTGGGGCTTCCCCTGCTGCTGCGCTTCAGCGACATCCTGCGCACGCGCATCGAGACGCTGGGCGACCGCTTTGCCACGGCCATCAGGGAGTACGGCTACCAGGGCGGCTACACCACGGTGTACCCCATCAAGGTCAACCAGCAGCGCCACGTGGTGGAAGAGATCGTCCAGTACGGCGAGCTGCACGGAGTGGGGCTGGAGGTGGGGAGCAAGCCGGAGCTGCAGGCGGTGCTGGCGCTGAACGAGCGCACCGACCACCTGATCATCTGCAACGGCTACAAGGACGAGGAGTTCATGCGGCTGGCGCTGATGGGCCAGAAGCTGGGCCACCAGGTGCTCATCGTCATCGAGAAGCAGAGCGAGGTAGAGGTGCTGCTGCGCGTGGCCGAGGAGATGGGCGTTACGCCCACGGCCGGCGTGCGCATCAAGCTCAGCGCCACCGGCGCCGGCCGCTGGAGCGAGACGGCGGGGGAAAAGAGCAAGTTCGGGCTGAACAGCGCCCAGCTGGTAAAGGTGCTGGACATGCTCGAGGCGGCGGGAAAGATGGACGTGCTCAAGCTCATCCACTTTCACCTGGGCTCGCAGATCCCCGACATCCGCAACATCAAGCTGGCGATGACCGAGGTGGCGCGGTACTACGTGGAGCTGCGCCAGCTGGGGGTCGACGTGCAGTACGTGGACGTGGGCGGCGGGCTGGGCGTGGACTACGACGGCTCCCGGTCCACCAGCTCGGCGAGCGTGAACTACTCCATGCAGGAGTACGCCAACGACATCGTCTACGCGCTGGCCGAGGCGTGCCGCGAGAGCGAGGTGTCCATGCCGCACATCATCTCCGAGAGCGGCCGGGCCCTTACCGCGCACCACGCGCTGCTGCTCATCAACGTCATCGACCTGGAGACGCAGAGCCCGGAGAAGCCCGGGGCGGTGGGCGAGGACGACCACGCGCTCATCCACGAGCTGGCCGGCGTGCTGCGCGAGCTGGACGCGCGCCGCGTACACGAGGTGTACCACGACGCGGCGTTCCTCAAGGAGCAGCTGGTGGTGCACTTCAACTCCGGCACGCTCAGCCTGCGCGAGCGGGCCAACGGCGAGCGGTACTGGCTGGCGATCATGAACCGGGTGGCGCAGCTGGCGGCGAAGGACCCCGAGGAGTACGAGGACATCCTTCCCGAGCTGGAGGCCATCCTCATCGACCGGTACTTCTGCAACTTCTCGCTCTTTCAGTCGCTGCCCGACAGCTGGGCCATCGACCAGCTGTTCCCCATCATGCCCGTGCACCGGCTGGACGAGGAGCCCACGCGCCGCGGCACGCTGCAGGACGTGACCTGCGACAGCGACGGCAAGATCGACCACTTCGTGGGATGGCGCAAAGCCAAGCCCAGCCTTGAGCTGCACCCGTTTCGCCACGGCGAGCCGTACGTGCTGGGGATCTTCCTTACCGGCGCGTACCAGGAGATCCTGGGCGACCTGCACAACCTGTTCGGCGACACCAACGCCGTGCACGTGAAGCTTACGGAGACGGGGTACGAGATCGGCGACCTGGTGCACGGCGACACCATCACCGAGGTGCTGAACTACGTGCAGTTCAACACGCAGGACCTGATCAGCACCTTCCGCCGCAAGATCGCCAACGCAGGCAACCGCATCACGCGGCCGGAGGCGAACGCCTTCATCGCGGACTACATCGCGGGGCTGGCGGGGTATACGTACCTCGAGGGGGACGCGTAGGGCGGGTGAACGGGTGACGGGGTGAACGGGTGATGGAGTGATGTGCGAAGGGCGGGCTTCCCGGTGGGGAGCCCGCCCTTTTCGTTATCCACGAACGTCGATCAGAAGCCGCAGGAGCAGGTTTCTTCCGGGCGGCAGGTGCAGTCGGAGGTCGCGGCGCAGCCGGTGAGCTCCACGGGAACCGGGTTGGGATTGGTCTTGATCGGGCCGGGCTCGCACCCGCAGGTGCAGGTTTCGATGGGGATGTTGGTGCATGGATCCGCCGACCAGCAGTTGGGGCAGTCGCTGCCGCCGCTGTCATTGGGATACGCCACGCCGCCCGCCCCGAGCACCGTTCCCGCCCCGGGCACGGCCGCCAGTGGATGGAACGTCTCGACCACCAGCGCGTCCACATCGAGCGTGAGCTTTCGCATACCGTACTCCTCGCAGGGGTTGTGATGCGGCAGAGGCCCTACAGCGTGGCCGTAACTCATAATTGACGCCGCTCCGTTCGCAGGCAAGCTCGACCGATCGGAAGGGGATCGCGGGAGTTGGTACGAGTGCGCACCGGGCAAACCACAGGGCGCGCCCATCCTCGCTAAGTGGGGCACAGAATCTCCTTATGGGACACAATCGTCCCAACTAGACTGTGGCATGCCCAGTACATCGAACCAGCTAAATCATTGCCATTCGCATATTTGCAGCTGATACGGTATCAGTGGCACACGAGGTGCCTGAGCCGCGCCGCGTCCGGCGGGCTCACGAAGGGGAGCGCCGGATCTGAGCGGCCACGGGCTGGGACCCGGCCGAATCCAAATCGAAGAACCAGCTTCCTGGAGATAGATCGATGTCCAAGCTGACCCTGGACCTGAACACCCTGGGCGTGGAGAGCTTCTCCGCGCAGGACCCGGCGTTGGAACAGGGCGCCGCGACCACGCCCCTCTCGCTGACCGACCGAGTCTGCTGCCAGGCGGCCGGCGTGGAGGCGTGTACCGTAAAGGAGCCCTGCTGCGACGTGACGCCCTGACCCTGCGGACGCGCGTTGACCGGCGTCCGAGGCCGCGAACGCCGTCCTCCCTGATCAACCAGCTCAAGTGAAGGATAGATCGATGACCCTGGACCTGAACCAGTTGCAGGTTGACGGCTTCTCCACCTCCGCGGCCGGCGATCCGTCGCAATGGGGCCTGGTGGAGAACGGCACCGTCGCCGACACCTACGTCTCCTGCGCCGGCGTCGACGCGCTGACGGAGGCGTACCCCTGCAAGACGACGCGCTGAGCCGCGTCCCCGTCGCCGCCGGCCGCTCGCGGCCGGCGGAACCCCGCGCCTGTACACTGTGGTTCGGGCGCGCTCACAACCCGAAGTTACCTGACTGGAGATAGATCGATGATTCTGGACCTGAACTCCCTGGCTGTGGAATCCTTCGAGACTGACCCCGGCGCGTCGGAGCTGCTGCGCCGGCCGCGCGCCACAGAGGACATCATCCTCTGCGCCGTCGGCGGGCCCACGAACGAGGTCATCCTCTGCGCCGCCGCGCGGACGCAAGCGTGCCTGGCCGGCTCGCCCACGAACGAGGTCATCCTCTGTTAGCGGCACAGGGAACGAGTAGACGGGGGCGGGCGCACGTCGCGCCCGCCCCCGTCGTCATCTACGCGAAATCCGCTGATTCGCAATCGTCCGCGCGCTCGCGAAACTCCGCGGCGGCTGCGCTCGTAGGGAGCCGCCGGGCGGGAGGGGTACTTCCGTGAACCATGCTTCAGCACGTAAGGGATCGCGATGAGAAATCCAGGTACGGCGGCGGTGCTCAGCTTCATCATCCCCGGGCTGGGGCAGCTTTACAACGGCCGGTGGATGCGCGCGATCTTCTGGTTCATCGTCACTCCCGGCCTGTGGCTGGGAACCGGCGGCCTGTTCGGCTGGATCGCGCACGTGATCGCGGCAATCACCGCGTACAACTACGCCAAGCGCCACCCCCACCGCGAGTTCGACTGAGCTGCGCAGAGGGTACGTCGACCGAAGGGTTGACTTCCTGAGGGAGCGCCGCACGTAACCTGAAGGCCCATAAGTGCTTGCGCGCGACCGAAGGATCTCCTCTCCGCCGCTGTGAGGCAAACCGTCGAGCGTCGGAGCTATCCCCTCGGTGATGCCGGCGAGATCCTTCGGTCGCGCACTAGCGGTTGTGTGAGTTGAC